>JAQBVH010000151.1 GCA_027623615.1 Planctomycetota bacterium
CCTTCACGATCCCGCCACCTTCCCGTTGATCCCCGGAAGGCAGCGCCCTGATTCCCACGCAACGAAATCGGTTGCCAAGACCCGTGCCATCGGTACGGAGTTGGTACTGAGCCGCCTCTCTCCCCCCTGGGGCTCTTCCACCGCTCGATTCGTGTGCGAGATTCTTCGCTGCGTCCTTTCCAGACCGTTCACCCCCCAGGGGAGTATCAACCATGACCCTGCGTCCGAGCCTTCTCCGTTCGTCGCTCGTCCTGGCCGCCGTGTCCGCCCTGACCGGTCAAGCCTTTGCCCAGCGTTCCGAGGCAGAGATCCGCGCGGACATCGACTTCGCACGTGGCCTCGCCTCGGAGTGGTCGATGGTCGGGCTGGCCACCGAAGTGCTCGACGTGGCCCGCACCAAGAACCCGAGCGCGGATCTGCGCGAGGAGCTCACCCTGGCCGGCTGCGACGTCTACGCCGCTGGCGCCCGGATCGAGCGCGACGACACCCGTCGCAACGAGCTCTTCGGGCAAGCCCTCGAGCAGTACCAGGACTTCCTGAGCCGCCACCCGGCCTCGAAGCACCGCGCGCGGGCCGAGAACGGGATCGTGACCACCGCGGTCAACTTCTCGAAGTCGGTCGACATCGCCCTCGAGTCGCTGACCGGCGAGGCAGCGGACAAGCTCAAGAAGCGCAAGATCGACGTCCTCGAGGAGACCGTGAAGCTCACTGCTGAGCTGATCCAGGTCATCAAGGACACTCAGCCGGACCTGCGCACGGCGCAGCAGCTCCAGGACGCCGCGGGCCTGATGCTCAACCGGGGCCAGATGCTCGGCGCCATCGGCGAGGCCCAGGAAAACGGCACCTACTTCTTCGATCAGGCGATCATCTCCCTCGAGGACATGGTGTTCTTCTTCACCGAAGGCACCCCCCAGGCCCTGCGCGCCTACCAGGCCATGGGTGACGTTTACCGACTGAGGGGCAACGTCCAGGACGCGTACTACATGTACGAGGGCGTCCTCAACCAGGCCTGGCCGGCGGACCCGAGGATCTACGAGCTGCTCGTCGAAGTCCGGGAAGAGCAGAAGGACCCGATCAGCGACGCCGAGTGGGCCCAGCGCTACCTCTTCCTCGAGATCACGATGGGCGGTCTGCTCGACTGCACCACCCAGCTCGGGCAGAACGAGCTGAGCTGCGCCCTGGCGATGCACTTCTACAACTGCCGCCAGAAGCTCGGCCTCTCCTGGAGCCTCTCCGGATACGAGTCCCTGCTCGCCTGCGCGCAGACCCTGCTCGACGAAGGCGGCTTCATCGGCGGAAGCCAGACCACCGGAGAAGCCACCTGGTACGCCACCGAGGAGGAGATGAAGCAGGTCCACAAGGGCCGCCGCAACCAGGAGGGCGCGGTCTCCTTCGCCCTCAAGCTGGCGAACACCGTCAACAACGACAACAAGGGCAACATCCTCCAGGTCAAGGCCCAGAAGCTGATCTCCGAGATCGCCAGCCGCCCGGGCGTGGTCGTCTCGGTCGACGTGCTCGTGCAGGCCGCCGAGGGTGACTTCTACGACGGCAACTACGACGAAGCTGCCGAGGCGTTCAAGCGCGTGCTGGCCAGCCTCGAGACCCGCGACACCGCGGAGCAGCTCGAGTACGCCGCCCGCGTCTACAACTTCCTCGCGAACACCTACCGCCGCGACGGACGCATCCTCGAAGCGGCGATTGCCTTCAAGGCCGGCGTCGACGCCAACGACGAGGACCTCGAGTTCACCGACCTCAACGCCAAGGGCTACCGGGCGATGATCAAGCAGGTCTCCGACGAGAGCCCGAGCGACACCTTCCTGCGTGAGAAGCTGGCCGAGGCCGAAGAGCTGATGCTGGCCCTGGTCGACAGCGGCGACATCATCGACCGCACCCACTACATCAACGGTGAGAACGCGGCCAAGGACAAGGATTGGGCGGCGGCCATCGGCCACTACGAGCAGGTCGGGCCCGACAGCAACTACGGTGAGAAGGCCCGGGTCGGCATCGCGACCTGCACCTACCGCGCCAACGACGCGTCCCGGGCGCTGACCCTGTTCGAGCAGTACCTCGACTTCGCGGCGGACCCCGCGAATGGGATCGAGAGCCCCAACCGCAAGCAGAAGCGCAAGGAGTCGGTGGCGACCGCCGAGTTCTACCGCGGCTACATCAACTACGACCTCGCCAAGCGCGGCAACGACGCGAACTGGGCCAAGGTCGACCAGCAACTGACCGGGTTCCCCGAGCGGCACCCTCAGCAGGAGAAGCTCAAGCCCATGTCCCTGCGCCTCGTCATGGAAGCGCGCCTGGCCGGCGGCAACCGCGACGGCGCGAAGACCGCCTTCGAGCAGCTCGTCACGGACCACCGCGACAGCGGCGACTCCGCCCGCGCGTCGGTGACCTTCTACAACATCCTGAAGGACCTTCAGGAGCAGAGCACCGGCGACGAAGCCAACGCGCTGCTGCGCGAGATGGCCGACCTCTTGAAGATCGCAAACTCGATCCTCGAGCCGGACTATCAGCGCATACGCAACGAGTCGAAGCACTGGATCGACCTGGGCGAGTTCACGGAGGCCGAGCGTGTGCTGCTCCACATGCACGACACCTTCCGCGATGACACGCAGATGGCGGACACCATGGTCTCCCACGTGCTGCCGGATCTGGGTCACGTCCTGCTCGAGAACCACAAGGTCGAGGAGGCCAAGGAGGTCCTGGCTCCCCTCGTGGTGGCGCCTGGCGCCTCGCCGAGCAAGGACACCGTGATCGACTACTGCCGCTCGGTCAGCGGCTGGTTGATCGGCGGAGGCGACGGCGACCAGGTCTCCGAAGTCCCCGGCGCCGGCGGCTCCGAGGAGGAGTGGCAGGCCGCGGTCGACAGCCTTCACAAGATCTGGCAGCGGGACAAGTGGGAGTGCCAGTGGTACGAGTACCGCCTGATGCACCTGTGGACCTACTACCAGTGGGGCAAATCGGACTCCCGCAAGACGGACAGCGCCGAGAGTCAGCTGACCAACTTCAACGCCAACTTCAACGCCGCAGGCTACGTGGAGGTCGAGCAGGCCTGCGCCGACGAAGCCGACGCAGGCATCCGAGGCCGCCTCGGCTCGGGTGTACTCCAGTCCCGCCTCCAGTACATGAACCGCATGATCAAGTAGGCCCGCTGCAGACCATTGGAGGCCGGCCTGGCCGGCCCGAATCCCTTCTCGCTGGGGGCTCATCCTCACCTGAGACGCCCCCGAACCTCCATGGTTGTGACTGTCAGCGGCACCGTTATGATGTTTGCCCCCGGAATCGCCACTCAGCCCATGTCCTCCCCCAACCGACGCCCTTCGGGCCGCGCCCTTTCAGTGGCCGCGAGCCTGCTCACGGCCCTGTCCCTGGCGCCCCTCGGCTTCGCCCAAGACGGCGGTCGACCGGATCAAGTCTTCCGGATGCGCCGCGGGGAGGTCTCGAAGGTGATCGGAACCGTCACCGAGAACAGCCTCGAGACCGTGCGCCTCGATCGGGACGGTAAGGAGTCCACCTACGACAGCGGCGAGGTCGTGCGCATCCAGTGGGGTCAGGTGCCCCCGTCCTTCCAGGACGGCACGACCTATCTCTCTCGGGCCGACTACGAGAACGCGGTCGCGCACTTCCGTCGCGCCGCCGAGGACCCCTCAGGCCGCTCGGTCGTCCAGGCCGACGCGCGGCTGAAGGCCGCCGAAGCGCTGCTCGCCTGGGCCGCCGTCGACGCGCACCGCTACAGCGAAGCCGCGAACGAAGCTGACCGCTTCCTGGCTGACCACCCCTCGAACCGCTCGGTGCCCCAGGCCCAGTGGATCAAGGGGCGCGCACAGTGGCTCGGCGGAGACGCCGGCGCCGCCGCGACCTTCAAGGCCCTCTACGAGCAAGGCGCGAGCGACCCGCCCTCGCCCGGCTACGACCGCGCCCTGTGTCTCGAAGCCGGGCTCGCCGCGGCAAGGACCGCACTCCTCACGAAGGACACGGTCAACGCGAAGGCGCTGTTCTCCGCCCTCGAATCAGCCTTCCGCGAGATGGCGGCGGGCACCGTGGACGACGCGGCGCTGCTCAAGCGGCTCCTGGCCGGTCGCGGCGAAGCCGCGGTCGGTGACGGCTGGTGCATGCTCGCCGACGGGCGAGCCTCCGCCGCCCAACGCTTCTTCGAGAGCCTCGTCGATCGCGAGGAGCTCGGCACCGCAGGTCGCTACTCGGCACGCCTCGGCCTGGCCGAAGCGCTGCTTGCCGACGGCAAGGCCCGAGAGGCGCAGTTCCAGTTCGCCAAGGTTTCCTCCCTCGACTACTCGAGTCGGGATCGCGTGGCCCAAGCCCTCGTGGGCATGGCAAGCTGCGGCCTGAAGCTCAAGGACGCCGACGGCCTGGCCGCCGCCCGCACCGCCCTCGAACGGGTCCGCGATCAATTCGGGGACACTCCAGCCGCCTCGCGGGCCATCAGCATTCTCTCGGGCCTGTAGGCTCCCCAACGCACACCGGACCGCCCCAGCGGGCGGCCCGGTCGACTCAACGAACACGAACCCCCGCTCCTCCGCGGCCCCCCCGGCCGCCCACGGAACCCATCCCCCCAGCCCGTTTCTCTGGACTGCCCGGTCATGAACCTGAAGACGCTCAAAGGCAAGCTTCTGACCTCCGCCGCACCGGTCATCACCTTCGTGATGACCACCGGCGTTGCCCTCGCGCAAGACGCCGACGCCAGTGACAAGACGATTGCAGATGTCATCAAAGCCTCCGGCATCATCGGCGTCGTCATCATCCTGCTGTCGGTCGTCGCCCTCGCGATCATCATCGAGAACTTCGTCTCGCTGAAGCGCGACAAGCTGGCGCCGCCCGAAATCATCGACGAGATCCAAGCGCTCTTCGATGAGGGTCAGTACCAGGAGGCGATGGAACTCTGCGAGAACGAGCCCAACTACTTCACCCGCGTCTGCGGCGCCGGGATCTCCAAGATCGGCCACACCTTCGACGCGATGGAGAAGGCCATCGAGGAGATGGGCGACCAGGAGTCGATCAAGCTCCACCAGAAGATCGGTTGGCTGGCCCTCATCGCCAACGTGGCGCCCATGATGGGTCTGCTCGGAACGGTGTCTGGAATGGTGACCGCGTTCAACACGATCGCGTCCTCCGGTGGCCAGGCCCCCCCGGCCGAGCTCGCCGGCGGTATCTCCCAGGCGCTCCTCACCACGATGTTCGGCCTGATCGTCGCGATCCCCGTGACCGCGTCCTTCGCCTTCATCCGCAACCGGATGGTGAAGACGGTCATCGAGGTCGGCGCGATCGTCGAGGACCTCTTCGAGCGCTTCCGCGAGGCGAGCTGATCTACCAGCGGGCTAGCCCGGCCCAGGCCGGGCGGCTCCACCGACACGGGGCCGCGTACTTGCGGCCCCGTCCCGAGCACAAGCAAGCAACAACGGTGACCACATGAACCTCGCCAAGCATGATCCCGAGACGGACATGGAGATGAACATGACGCCGATGATCGACGTCGTCTTCTTGCTCATCATCTTCTTCATGATCATCACGGACCTCACCCAGAAGGACCTCGAAGACCTCGAGCTCCCGATGGTGCAGCACGCCGTGGAGGACAAGCCAAAACCGGACGAGTGGCGCCCGATCCTGAACATCAAGTTCACCGGTGAGATCATCGTCACGGGGACGACGCTCTACGATCCGGCGAACATCGAGGCGAACACCGACAACGGTGATGAGTACGCGGAGGTGAAGAAGCGCCTCTCTCTGATCGCCGAGAAGATGACGAAGGAGGACGGCAAGAAGGACGGCCTACCGGACGATGCGCTGCTGATCCGGGCCGACATGTCGACTCCGTTCAAGTACATCCAGAAGGTGATGGAGATCTGCGCCGGCGAGGGCATCAAGATCTGGAAGGTCCAGCTCGCCGCATCCGTTCCCGACGCGAACGCCGCCAAGCAGTAGGCGCAAGGAACTAGCCATGAAATCCAAACTCGCTGAGATCAACGACGAGAAGTGCGAGATGGAAATGACGTCGATGATCGACGTCACCTTCCTCCTGCTGATCTTCTTCATGTGCACCCTCAAGTTTAAAACACTCGAGGGCAAGCTGGCCGCGTACCTCCCCAAGGACGTGGGCGTGAACCAGTCCGAAGCGGAGGAGATCGAGAAGGTCGAGATCCTGGTGCGCGTCAAGAAGGACCGCGCCACGGGCGCGAAAATGACCGGACAGAAGCTGCGCCCGGGCAGCCCGCCGGTCCCCTACACGGCCGACGACGCCAAGGCTGGACATCGCTACCAGTGGAACACGCCCGAGCTGGCGGACAAGCCGGGCAACAGCAGCCTGAGGGGCTTGCCCATGCGACACCTCGAGTACTCGGTCGGTCCCTTCAAGACGGAGGACCTCATCGAACTCGAGGACAAGCTGCGCAAGGTCTACCGGGAGAAGCAGCCCACGATGCCCATCGACGAGAAGACCGGTGAGCCCAAGCTCGTTCCGGCCACGATCGATGCGCGCACCGGCACCTGCTACGAGGACATCGCAGACGTGCTCGATGCGGCGCTCAACGCCGACTTCCAGGAGATCACCTTCGTGGGCGATCACGGCGAGAACGTCGACTGAGCGAGTGCGACCCAGGGCGCCGGCCACGCCGGCACTACGTGTTCGTGAGAGCCGCATCCTTCGGGGGGCGGCTTTCTTCGTGGCCCGCCCGCCATGGCTGCTCCCCCGGGCGTCGGTCGGAAGTGCCGGCTCATTCCAACTCCCCGAACACGCCCGGTTTCCCGCGGCCCCTGCGTGGGTACTCCCTGCGCCTGCCGTGAGCCTCTCACCAAAAGGACCGACATGCGACTGATTCAGGACCGGGCCAATCCCAAGGAATCGCGACTCGAGATGACGTCGATGATCGACGTCACCTTCCTCCTGCTGATCTTCTTCATGTGCACGCTGCGCTTCAAGGACCTTGAGGGTCTGCTCGCAGCGCACCTGCCCAAGGACGTCGGGCTCAGTCGGGCCGACGCCGAGCGCGCCGAGCCCGTCGAGATCGTGCTCCGCGTTGTCGAGGCCGGGAGCACCCTGCGCCCCGACCGCTCCGGTCCGGCGATCGACGGCGGGCGCTTCGTCTACGGCGACGACCGCGTCGTGCAGTACCGCGTCGGCCCCTGGAGCACGACGGACCTGGCCGAGCTCGAGCAACGCATCCGTGAGGTGAGGGTCGCCCGCGCACCGACCCCGGACGGCGAGCCAGTTCGGGCAACGATCGACCCTCGGACCGGAACGATCCACGACGACGTCATGCAGGTCATGGACCGGGTTGCCGCGGCCGGGTTCGAGCGGGTCGCGCTGGT
>JAQBVH010000152.1 GCA_027623615.1 Planctomycetota bacterium
GATCGACCGCATCGAAATCGTGGAGGACCGCACGGCCACCAGCCGCTGCGACGAGGGGTTCCTCAGGCTCCGCCGACTGCAGGTCCGCAATCACTACGAGGACGGCAGCGCCTCGGAGCCCTATCCCTGCGACCTGGTCCGCAGGCCGGGTTCGGACGCGGTGGTGGCCGTTCTCTACGAGCGGACGGGTGCTGGGCAGGTGCAGGTGCTCCTGCGCGAGTCGCCTCGCGTGCCCATCTACCTGCGGCGGCACGAGAGCTTCGTCCACCCCGACCCACGTGAGTACCGCTCGATCCTCGAGGTCGTCGCCGGGCTGGTCGAGCCCGATGATCCGCCGGGGGATGAGGGCCTCAAGCGCCGAGGCGCTGTCGAGGCGTTCGAGGAGGCGGGCCTCGCGCTGGACGCTGCCTGCTTGCGCGTCCTCGGCGGAGAGACCTTCGCCAGCCCGGGCATCACCGACGAGAAGCTGTACTTCGTCGCAGGCGAGACCAAGCTCGCCGGCGCCGGCGGCGGCGCGGGTGACGGCTCGATCATGGAGGAGTGGTCGGTCATCCACAGCTTCGAGCTGGCCGAGGCAATTCGTGCCTGTCGTCGCGGGGCCATCCCGGACATGAAGACCGAGGTCGCGCTCTATCGACTGGCGGACGCCCTCGGCTACCTGCCCCAACTCTGCGCGTTCGCCGCAGAGCTCCCGCCCGAATGGGCGTCGCGTCACGATGCGCTGGGGGCAGACCTGGGGATCGACGCGTGAGCGCGCCGCGCATCGCGATCGTCGGCGCGCGGCGCGCGCGCCAGGGTCTCGGGCCGTTCATCGCCCGCTCGCTCCGGGCAGCGGGGGCGGAGCTGGTCGGGATCCTCGGGACGAGCGAGGCCTCGAACGCCGTCGCCCTCGCAGACCTCCAGCGGTACGCGGGAGTCCGGCCGCCGGCCGTCATCGATCTCGACGCCCTCGCGGCGACCGAGCCAGACGTGCTCGCGATCCTCTCGCCCGCGCTTACCCACGCGGCCTACCTGGACGCCGCGCTCGCCCGGGGCTGGCACGTGCTCTGCGAGAAGCCGTTGATCTGGGGACCCGGGAACCTCGCGACCGCGACGGCTGAGATGGTCGAGCGCTTCACCGAGCAAGGCCTGCTCCTCTTCGAGAACTGCCAGTGGCCCCAGGTCGTGCCGGCCTTCGAGGCGCTGCACGGTCCCATCGAGCGGCTCGAGTCCTTTGCCATGCGCTTGACTCCGGCCAGCCGGGGGGCACAGATGCTCGGGGACGCCCTGCCCCACCCCCTCAGCCTGCTCCAGGCCCTGGCCCCGAACCCGGCGGCCACCCTGGGGGGATTCGAGTTCTCGACCCGGGACCCCGAGACCGAGGAGCTCGTCCTCGAGGCCCGCTACGGACCTCCGGGCGCGCCGATCCCCGTCCGAGTGGAACTCAGGCGCGGCGCGACCTTGCCCCGGGAGGCAAGCGTGACGTTCAATGGGCGCCTTGCTCGGCGGCGCGTGCGCCTGGAGGACTACGCCCAGTACCTTGGGGACGGGGAGCGGGAGGTCCCCCTCCCGGATCCACTGGAGGGTCACCTGCGCGTCTTCCTGCAGGACCTCGAAGCCGTGCGACGTGCTGCCCGGCCAGACCTTGGCCGCTACCACCAACCGATCACCCAGCGCGCCGCGATGCTCCAGGCGGCGCTCGACGCTTTCCGGGAACACCATTGATTCACGCCATCCACGACTTCTCGGCCAAGCTGCGCCAACCGAGCGTGATCGGCTCCCTCGAGACCTACGTTGCCTGGCGCCAGGAGGTGCGCGCTGCGCGCGAGGGCAGCTTGCCCGAGCCGCCGGCGCCCCACAGCGCGCCCGTGTCGATCAACCTCGACCTGACGACCGCCTGCAACTACAAGTGCACGCACTGCATCGACTGGGACATCCTCAACACGAAGCATCGCTTGATCGAGGCGGACCTGCGCGCCTCGATCGCGCACATGGCTGAGCATGGCCTGCGCTCCGTGATCCTGATCGGGGGAGGCGAACCCACGCTGTACCCGGGCTTCGTCGACTTCGTCGGGTTCCTCAAGGACCTCGACCTGTCGGTGGCTGTCGTCTCGAACGGCAGCCGAGGAGACCGCCTGCTGGGCGCGGTCGAGCGCATGGACGAGCGCGACTGGATCCGCTTGTCCCTCGACAGCGGCTCGAACGAGCTCTTCATCGCGATGCACCAGCCGAACGGCGACACGGACCTCGACGAGATCTGTAGCTGGGCGCCGAAGTGGAAAGCGGCCAACCCCAAGCCGCGCATCGGCTTCTCGTACATCATCGTGTGGCAAGGCGCGACGCGGGACGGGGAGACCCTGCACGAGAACATCCACGAGATCGCCCTGGCTGCGGAGCGCGCCAAGGAGGCGGAGTTCGACTACATCTCGTTCAAACCCGTGCTCGAGCGCCAGGAGGACGGGGCCGAGGTCATGGACCCGGCCCGCGCCGACGCGCGCCTCGCCGACGTCCTCGGCCGGATCCGCGGCCAGGTCGGCCAGGCTCAAGAGCTCGCCGACGATGGTTTCGAGGTCTACGTCTCCACGAACCTCGCCTCCCTCGAGGACGGCACCTGGAAGGACCTCGCGCAGCAGCCGCAGACGTGCCACATGCAGGCTCTACGACAGGTTCTGACGCCGCTGGGCCTCTACAACTGCCCCGCACACCGTGGGGTGGACAAGGCTCGCATCGCCGACAAGGATGCCTACGCGGACGGCGAAAAGGCCGAGGCGACCGGCGCAGCGCTGGGTGACATCCTGAACGAGTTCGACGCGAGTCACGAGTGCCGCGAGGTGACCTGTCTCTATCACGACGTCAACTGGTGGATCGAGGACCTGATCGCAGGCAAGGCCGAGCTCGTGCCCGGTCACGAGAGCCGAGACCACTTCCTCTAGCGCCGTGAGTGGACGAGTGATCGGGGACTATCGCGAGCTGGCGGACGAGCTGGCTCGCCTGGGGGCACGCAGCTTGGCGTTGACCAACGGCTGCTTCGACCTCTTGCACGTGGGCCACGTGCGCCTGCTCCTGGCCGGCGCGATCCAGGCCGACTGCTTCGTCGTCGCCCTCAACACGGACGAGACCGTCCGGGCCTCCAAGGGCGCGGGCCGCCCCGTAGTCCCCCTCGCCGAGCGCATGGAGGTCATCGCCGCGATCGCCGGCGTGGACTTCGTCACGAGCTTCCCGGAGCCCACCGCCGACGAGATGATCATGGCCCTCCGCCCGGACGTCTACGTGAAGGGCACCGACTGGACCGTACAGACCGTGCCCGAGCGCGCGACCGTCGAGGCCATCGGCGGCCGCGTCGTCATCTGCGGAGACCCGAAGGGTCACTCGAGCACGGACCTGATCCAGCGCCGCCGCTGAGGCGCACACGGAGTCAGACGCCCGGTGGGTGGAGGTGTGCACCCTGATGCGCCGCCCGCGCCAGGCAGAGGTTTCAGGGAGAAGAGCAGACGCCAGGGGAGCTTCATCTCGACCGGCGCTCCGTCCCGGGTCCCGGGCTCGAAGCGCCACTCGTCGACCGCGGCGAGGGCTGCCTTGTCCAGCAGTGAGGACCCGCTCGACGCGGTCACCACCGCGGCGATGACCTCGCCCGTCACGTCCACGGTCAGCTCGAGGACCACAGCGCCCTCGATCTCGCGCTCGTAGGCGCGCTTGGGGTATGGCGCCGGGTTGTGCAGGGGGGTCGGTCGCGCCTCGACCGGATCCGGTGTCCCCACGGGTGCCTGGGTCGGCGGCGGCGCATCCAAGGGCTTGGGAGGTGCGGTCACCTCCTGCTCGACGAGGGGCTGCGACTGCGTGACGGGCTCGGACTTCACCCGCGGGCGGCGGAACGGACGGTCGATGCCAGCGGGGAGGTCGGCAAACTCGACGCGGGCGAGGGTCGGATCCGCGATGGGCTCGGGAGGCGCCAGGAACTCCAGCGTCTCGGGTTCGGAAGTGAGAGGTTCCAGCAGGTCCGGCTGCTCCTCGGGGGGCGGCTCGGGCAGGGGCTCGGGGTGGATCGCCTTGGCGATCTCGACCTGGAAGTCACGGGCAGCGCGCCCCTTGGCCTGCACCAGGGGCAGCCCCCAATAGGCCAACGCCGCCACCAGCAGGGATCCGTGGACGACGGTTGATGCGCAGAAGCTCTTGGCGATTCGCATTGCGAGACGAAGGGCGGCCGCAGGCGAACCCGCGGCGTCCAGCAAGCCTAACGGACCCGACCGGTCCAGGTTCGCCGGGGGAGGGGTTGCTTTTGCGATTCCGATGTGAACTTTGTGCGTCCGTTCCCCGTTGCACCCGCCATGCTCATCCCCGTCCCCCTACTCGTCGCCGTCCTGGCCGCCCAGCCCGGCGGCGAGGAGGCCACGCCGCAAGACGATCCGGTCCAGACCACCGTCGTGACCCCCACCGCCGGCGACCGCCCCCTGGTCGACTCCCCGGCGACGATCCAGGTCATCGACGCGACCGAGATCTCGGAGCAGTCGCTGCGAACCCTGCCCCAGGCCCTGCGCAACACGCCCGGGGTGATGGTCCAGGAGACGGCGCACGGCCATGGGTCGCCCTACCTGCGTGGCTTCACGAGCTTTCGGAACCTGTTGCTCGTGGACGGCTGGCGGCTGAACAACTCGGTCTTCCGCCCCGGACCCAACCAGTACTGGAACACCGTCGACGCGCAGTCCCTCGAGCGCCTCGAGGTCAGCATGGGTCCGAGCTCGGTGCTCTACGGCTCCGACGCCCTGGGGGGCACGGTGCATGCGATCAGCAAGGGGCCGCGCCGCCATGCGAACGACGGCAAGCTGCACGGGAGCTTGACCTATCTCTACGCGGACGCCGCGAACTACGACCAGGTGCGCGCGGAGATCGGTGGCTGGCTGAGTGACCGGACCGGCGTCCACGTCGGCGTCAGCTCGAAGGACTTCGGAGACCTGCACGGGGGCAAGGACGTCGGCCTGCAGCGCGAGACCGGCTACGACGAGTCGGCCCTCGATGTGAAGGTCGAGCACGACCTCGACGACGGTCGCCTGACCTTCGCCCACCAGCGCGTGGCCCAACGCGACGTCCCACGCACCCACCGCACGATCTACGGCCTCGACTGGGAGGGCCTCGAGATCGGCTCGGACCTCGAGCGCGAGTTCGACCAGGATCGGCGCCTGACCTACCTGCAGCTCGAGGACTGGAGCACGGCGTCGAACCTGTTCGACGAGCTCCGCCTCGGCATCTCCTACCACGAGCAGGACGAGGTGCGGGACCGCACCAAGGGCTCGGGCGCCGTGGAGCAGCAGGGCTTCGACGTCGGCACGCTCGGCCTGCTCGGCCACTTCCGCAAGGAGGTGGGAGCTGCGGGCCTCCTGTATGGACTCGAGTACTACCGCGACGATGTGGACTCGTTCCTGGCCAAGGCTTCGGGCAACAGCGCGGCTGACGACATCCAGGGTCCGATCGCCGATGACGCGACCTACGAGACCCTGGGTCTGTTCCTCCAGGGCGAGATCGAGGTCAGTGAGCGCCTCGACCTGATCGCCGGCGCCCGCTGGAACTACGCCCACGCCCAGTCGGACAGCGTGCGCGACCCGGTCACCGACACGGCGATCTCGATCGACGAGCACTACGACGCGATCGTGACCAGCTTGCGCTTCGTGGTCGAGCTGGAGAGCGAGACGCGCCTGTTCGGCGGCGTCTCCCAGGGCTTCCGCGCTCCGAACCTCTCGGACCTGTCGCGCTTCGACTCGGCCAAGTCCAACGAGTTCGAGGTCCCCTCGACCGACCTCGACCCCGAACGCACCACGACCCTCGAATTCGGCGCCCGCCGCGAGGCCGCCCAGTTCGCATACCAGAGCTCGGTCTTCTTCACGCAGGTCGACGATCGCATCCAACGCTTCCCGACCGGTCTCGTGAACGGGGACGGCGACACGATCGTGACCAAGGACAACATCGGCGACGGCGAGGTCTACGGGCTCGAGCTCTCGGGCAGCTACCAGGTCGCCGAGGATTGGAGCGTGTTCGGCAACCTGACCCTGCTCGACGGTGAGATCTCGAACTTCCCGACCGCGGCGCAGATCGCCCAGGACGAGCCGCTCACCCGTCAGATGCCCACGACGATCCAGCTCGGCGCGCGCTGGGACGACGCGCGGGGCAAGCTGTGGAGCGAGGCGCTGCTGACCTGGGCCGACGACGCGGACGACCTCTCGAGCAGCGACCTGAGCGACACGACCCGCATTCCCCTCGGCGGCACGCCGGGCTACACGGTGATCGACCTGCGCGCCGGCTACCGCCACAGCGACGCCTGGTCGTTTCAGATGGGTCTCGAGAACATCACGGACGAGGACTACCGGATCCACGGCAGCGGCCTGAACCGGCCAGGTCGCAACTTCCTGTTCGGCGTGACGTTCTCGTTCTGACGGCGCGCTCGTTACCAGCCAGGTTGCCAGCTCAGACGACCGACACCCCCAGCTCTCGGCCGCAGCTTGAGGTTCCTACTTATTGCGCCGCGCCTCGGGACCGTCGCTGACCGGGACCTCGGTCTCCCAGTCCTTGCCCGCGCGGCGACCATCGCGCACGTGGGCGCGCGGGTCCTTGGTGACCGGCTCGAAGCCCTCGAGGCCCTTCGCGAAGAAGCGCTGCAAGGCCCCCGCCGTGCTTTCCAGGTCGAGGTCGGCGACGACCTTGCCCTCCAGGCCGAACGCACCCGGCTCGACGAGCAGGAAGCCGTCGCCCTGCGCCGCGCCCGCGAGCCTGTCGAGGTCAGCGCGGTCCGTGACCACGGCGTAGTGGTAGCGGCCGATGAAGTCGTGGTCCCAGGCCACGGCCCGTAGGCGCTCGAGCGCCTCCTCGCGGCCCTCCTCCTTCTCCACCACCGCCACGACGAGCGGACGCGCATCGGCGGAGGCCACGTTCAGAGCGATCGGGAAGCTCTTGTAGGTCGGCAGCGGGGGCAGCGCCTTGGCGCGACTCGCCTTGCGCTTCACGTCCGCCGCGTGGTCGTCGACGATCTCGACCATGCGCTCGAGCATGGCCTCGGCCGAGCCGAAGCTCATGCCCGGCGACCGCGAGGCCCGGCTGAGCCTGGTCTTGCCGTCAGGACCGAGCAGGGCGAACACGGTGTTCTCCAGCTCCGCGCTGCGGCCGCGGAAGAGCCCCTTCAACACCTCGGCCTCCGCGGCGTCCATGTAGGTCGCGGGGCGCACGCAGACGAACGAACGGGAGAGCTCGACGACCTCCGGGAGGGCCAGGTAACTCCTGGCCGCGTCGCGGTAGCCGGGTCACCACATGCCAGGCACGCCGGTGCACTGGGGCGCGGCCGACATCAGCAGG
>JAQBVH010000153.1 GCA_027623615.1 Planctomycetota bacterium
CGAGGTGATGCGCACCCCGTAGGTGCTGTCGATCGTCACGACCTCGCCGCGAGCGACGACCCTGCCGTTGACCAGGATGTCCGCCGGCTCGTGGGCTTCCCGGTCCAGGGGGATCAGGCTGCCGGGACCGAGCTTGACCAGGTCGGCCAGGCTCATGCGTGCCTTGCCGATCTGCACGGTGACGCGCACCGGGACCTCGAGCAGGTTGTCGAGGCCGATCGGCTCGCCCGTGGTCGGGTCGACCGTCAGCTCACCGAGCTCGCGGGCCTGGACCGCGACGGCCTCCGTTGCCTGGTCGATGACGTGCTCCAGGGAGCCGTTGGCGTCTTGGGTTTGGTCGCTCATGGTGCTAGTCGCCTGGTTCCTCGATTGGACTGCCGGTGGTTTCGATGGATCGGATGAGGACGGCCTGTTGGGCGCCGGCGCGGCCCCAGGTTGCCTTGGCGCAGGGCCGGTCCTCGATGAACAGCTGGATGGGGCTGCCGGCCTCGACGCCGAGTGGGATGACGTCGCCGACCTCGAGGGACATCAGCTCCTGGAGTGAGACGTCGACCGAGGCGAGGTAGGCGGAGACGTCCAGGCGGACGAGCTGGAGGTGCCCGGGCAGCGGCGTGGCGCCGGCGCCGCTCTCGGCCAGCGCGTCCTCCTCCCCGACGTCGGGCAGGTAGATGCGAAGGTCGCTGGGGCCGCCGGGGCCCTCGAACAGGAAGTGCAGCATCAGGCGCCGCGCGTCCGAGTCGGGGCCGCAGTCCTCGAGGCTGGTCAGCTCCTCGGGCTCCTGGGCGATGCGCCCGCCCGAGATCTCGAGGCCCAGCGCGCCCGCGACGGGCACGAGGATCTTGTTGAGCAGGGCCTCGATCACACGACACTCCGACTGCGACAGTCGCCGCGCCTCCGGGATGGCGGGGAGGTGGACCTCGGGACTGACCTCGCCCTCCTCACCCTCCTCGGGCACGACCTCGACGGGCGGGCCGGACAGCACGGTCTCGACCGAGGCCGTGGCGGCTGCGCTGTCCCACAGGATCCAGGTCACGTGACCACCGCACTCGAGCACGTCGACGAGGAAGGGCGGCTCATAGCCTTGGAACAGGCCGAGCACGTTGACCTCGGAAACCGAGGCCAGGGTGAGCTTGTGGAAGTGGCGCAGGGGGGAGGCGATGTCCCGACAGACCCCCTGCAGGCTGGCGTTCACCAGCGAGGCGAGGTACTGGAGGCGCTCCCGCGACAGCCTGCGCGGCTGGCGGAAGTTGCGCGGTTGAACCTCCGCCGGCACAACGCTGCCGCCGGTGTCCACCGCGTCCAGGATGGCCTGGACCTCTTCGGGTTCGATCGATTCGCTCACGTTCTTCGTTCTTGGTCGCCCGGTACTGTTCGTCCGCTACTGGGCGATTGCTTCGAGGATCACGTTGCGCAGCTTGCCGTGCACACCGATCTGGAGCTCGCCCTGAAAGCCGGGCTGCGCGTGGGTCACGTCGACGTAGACCGTGTCGCCGATCGCCGAGCGGACTTCGAGGTCGTCCTCGTCTCCCCTGAAGGTGATCTCGGGACCGTCTCCGAGCCGCAGGATGCCTGCCGGCACGTCCACATGCAGGGTGTGGTCGTAGAAGCGGCCGCGGAAGGTGGCCATGTGGTGGGAGACGCCGGGGCGAATCCCGGACTTCGCGTCGATGTCGAGCGCGTTGGCCGTCTTCCCGATGTGGACCGGGAAGATGATCGGCTCGAGCTTCGTGCGCAGGGCCGCCGCGAACTCCTCTCGACCGGGGCCGATGGCGGTGTCCTCGATCGACCGGGACGAGGCCACGAGCTGCGCCTTGGACTTCAGGTAGGGCAGGTAGAAGGGGTCGGCGACCCGGGCTGCGAAGTAGCTCTGCTCGTAGGCAGCGTACTCGCAGTCGCTGCGGAACTTCACGTAGCGGGTGCCATTCCCGTCCGGTGTGCTGACGACGATCTCCTCGCCCAGGTTCGCGAAGAAGGGCCCTCCGAACTTGTGCTCCTTCTCCTTGGCAGGGATGGCCATCATCGCCAGCGTCCCGCCTGTCGCAACGAGCAACCCGATGCCCAACAGGAGCTTGAGCGGCCCGCGGTTCTTCTTGGGCTGCTCCTCGGCGTTCTCTTCACCTTCGGCGACGGCTTCTTCGTCCGGCTTCTCTTTGTCGGCCATGTCTCAGTCCTCTTGCTTCGGAGGGAAGATGAGGCGCGCGTTCACCGCGTCGGTGACGTGCTGATCCGTGTTGAGCTCGATGAGCCATGCCCGCGCAGAGACGCGCGAGGCATTGAATCCGTGTTGCTCGATGAGCACCTCGGCGACGGCCTGCGCGCGGGCATAGGCCACCGCCGTAGCGTTGGGCAGGCTCTGGGGGGCGTGACCTTCGAGCACGAGCAGCTGACCGGGCGCCGGGCGCAGGGAGTCCGCTTGCCGAGCGAGGTAGTTCCGGCCCGCGGCGCTGAGGGTCGTGGAGCCGGCTGGGAACGCGGCCAGGCGTGGCTGGTGCAGCTCGCGGCGCGGCTTCATGGCCTTGACCATCTCGGCGCGCACCAGCTCGGTGGTCGAAGCCAGACGGTGGTCCGCGCGCCGATCGGGGTCGGGTTCGGGCGGCAAGTTGAAGCGCCGCCGCACCTGGTCGAACATCTCCTGCCGCTCGTTGGCGGACAGGATGCCGTTCATGCCGTGGGACTCGACAGCCACGACGAACGAACCGAGGCCCTTGGCCATCAGTCCGAGGTTGCGCTCCTTCGACATCGCCACGAGCAGGATGAAGAAGCACAGGATCAGCGTCATCATGTCGCCGAAGGACACCATGTAGGCAGGCGCGCCCTGCTTGACCTTGACGTTCTCGACGATCTTGACGCGGGGCTTGTCGCTCATCGTCCCACCGCCTCGTCGTAGAGCTTCGCGCGGCTGCGCTCCATGGCGATCAGGACCACCTCGACGCGTCGGTCCGCCTTGCGTTCGATCGCGCTGTCGACCCCCGACGAACGCGGGTTGGCCATGCCGCGCCCGGCGACCTGGATCAGCTCGGCTCCCAGACCCGACTCGGCGCGCAGCACCCGCGCGGCTTCGATCGCCCGAGCCAGGGAGAGGTCCTCGGCCGTCGGGAACTCGGGCGTGGGCGTGAAGGCGTCGTCGGTGAAGCCCTCGATCAACACCACATGGGGATAGGCCGACATGGTGCTGCCCAGCTCGCGCAGGGAGGTGCGCAGGGAGGCATTGACGAAGACCGAGCCCTTGCTGAAGCCAGCTCGGTCGGGGAACTGGATGCGCAGCCCGTTCTGCGCCTTGCGCAGATCGATCGGGTTGTGATCCTCGGTCAGCTTCTGACCCATCTCCTCCATGTTCTCGAGGAGCTTGTCCGAGGGTCGGGAGTGCGGCGACTTGGCCCCCCGCAGGATGTCGTAGGCCTGCATGAGGTCGTCGTCGGGGGCGACCATGTCGGTCTCACCCGAGCTGTCCCAGAGGCCAGAGGTCCCGACCAGGCTCTTGGGGTAGCTGAAGGCCTCGAACTCGCGGATCGAGCTGAAGGTGAACAGCAGGATGAAGAACGTCACGAGCAGCGAGGTCATGTCCACGAAGGTCGTGATCCACAGCGGAGCTCCCACGAGCCCGCCGTCGACATCCTTGACCTTGATGATGACGTCCTTGCCCATGGCTCAGGCCTCCACGGCCTCACGGGCGCTGGGGGCCAGGAAGCCCTTGAGCTTCTCCTTGATCAGCTGCGGCTTCTCGCAGGACTGGATCGCGACGATGCCCTCGATCATCAAGTTCCGCAGCAGGGACTCCTGCTTCGCGACCTGCTCGAGCTTGCCGGCGAGGGGAATGAACAGCATGTTCGCCGCCATGGCGCCGTACAACGTGGTCAACAGCGCGGTCGCCATCCCGGTGCCGATCGCGCTCGGGTCGGAAAGGTCCTGGAGCATCTGCACCAGACCGACCAGGGTGCCGATCATTCCGAAGGCGGGCGAGAAGGCGCCCATCTGGTCGAGGATCTTGCGCCCGGTCTCATGGCGCTGCTTCTCCCACTCGGCCTCGAGCTCCATGATGTCGCGCACGGTGTCTGCGCCGAAGCCGTCGATGACGAGCTGAATGCCCTTCGCGAAGAACGCGTCGTCGACGTTCTGAAGCTTGGTCTCGAGGGCCAGCAGGCCTTCCTTGCGGGCCAGGTTGGCGTAGCTGACGATGCGCTCGATCTCCTCGGCGGGAGTCGAATTCTTGCGCATCGCCGTGATCATCATCACCTTCGCCAGCGGCTTCAGCTCGCTCAGCGGGAAGGCCATCATCGTCACGGCGAACGTCCCGCCCAGGACGATCACCATGGACGGGACGTGCAGGAAGATGCCGACCCCGCCAGGACCCACCGCCATGGCCACGAGGACCAGGAGGAAGGCGAGGATGGTGCCAATGACGGTATTGATGTCCATGGAGGTGATGCGGCCGACCGCAGGGGCAGGTCCGGTCTCGTTATCGACCGAGGGCGGGCATCCCTTGATGGGACGCCCGCCCCTTGCGGCAAACCGGAGTCCCTGTGGGACAAGGACTTAGCGCTACTTGGCCGGCGGACCGACGGAAGTTGCTTCCATGTAGGCGTCCTGCAGGGCCTTGGCCTTGTCCGGGTCGAGCTTGAAGACCTCGTTCACGAGGCTGGCCGACCGGTCCGTCGGCAGGGCGACCAGGATCAGGGCGGCGTCCCGTGGCGCGTAGTTCATCAGCATGGGCGCCTGGGCGGCGGGCTTGCCCTCGGAGTAGAAGGGCGCGAGGCGCGCGAAGTCCGAACGACGCTGGGAAGCGAGGGCGGTCAGGTCGGCCGCGAGTTCCTCTCCCTTGGCGTCCTGCTCGCCCTGCTGTTCGATCAAGCCGCTGCGCAGCTCCTCGAGCTCGGCGAAGAGCTCGTCGTAGAGCTTGCGGTCGAAGGCCAGGTTCTTCTCGCGCTCGTCGAGGTCCCGCGCGCGACGGTCGACCAGCTCGAGCTGGCGTTCGAGCTCGCGCTCGAGGCCTTCCAGCTCGTCCGCAGACCAACCCGCGGGCAGCATGAAGGCGCGCAGGGGTGAGGCCGACTCGACCAGGACCTGCTGGCGGCCGCGCCGATCCTGGTCGAGCTCGTCCTGGTGGTTGGGCAGGCCTTGGGTGGCCGCGGCGGGCTCGGCGCTCCCCTCGGGGAACGCGCCCCCGACACCCTTCATCTCCGACATCGGCGTACCCGAGAGGGCCGCGAAGAGGAAGAAGGAGCCCGACAGCAGGACGGCGGCGCCGATGCCATAGGCACCGTACTTCATCAGTTTCCCGTTCATCGTTCACTCCGCGCGCTATGGCGCATGACGCTGATCTCGTCGAGTTCTTCGGCCTCGGCGGCGAGCCCCTCGGCCTGCTCGCTCTCGGTCGCGCGTTCGACGAGTCGTTCCAGTCCTTTGGCGGCCGCGCGCTTGGCGGCCCAGGGTTCCCGGACGCTGTCCGCCTGGGTACGGAAGGTCAGGGCACGTTCGCGCTGCGCCTCGGTGGCGAGGCGCGCACGCTCGATCTGTTCGTGGGCCACGAGGACCCAGCTGGCCGAGGTGGACGCGAGCCCGTCGCCGAGGGCGCGCACGATCGCGCCGCGCTCACCCCGCAGGTGATCGACCCGGTCCTCGGCCTCGCGGGCCACGCCCTCGGCGGCGAGCCACGTGGCGCGGGCCTGCTCCTCCTCGACCACGCGTACCCGCAGGATGCGCTGCAAGAGCTTGGCGCGGCTCATGCCCCCGCCTCCTGGGCGCCGGCGATCAGCGCCATGAGCTCACGCGTCTCGTCGAGGCTGCACAGCTCGCTGGTTGCCTGACGCAGGAAGGCCTGGATCGCGGGCAGCCGCAGCAGGGCCCGGTCGAGGCGCGGGTTCGCGCCTTCGCGATAGGCGCCGATGTCGACCAGGTCGCGCCCGCTCTTGTAGGTGGCGAGGTCGGCGCGCAGCGCACCTGCGCACGCCAGGTGGCCCTCGTCGGCGAGGTTCGGCATCAAGCGCGACAGGCTCTCGAGCACGTCGATTGCCGGGTAGTGACCCTCCGACGCGAGCTCGCGCGAGAGGAACACGTGTCCGTCGAGCAGGCCGCGCAGGGTGTCGGCGACCGGTTCGTGGTGGTCGTCACCCTCGAGCAGCACGGTCAGCAGTCCCGTGATGCTGCCCTTCTCGGTGCGCCCGAGGCGCTCGACGAGCTTGGGCACGGTGGCGAAGAAGCTGGGCGGGAAGCCGCGCACGGTCGGCGGCTCGCCGGCGGCCAGGCCGATCTCACGTGAGGCGTGGGCGAAGCGGGTGACCGAGTCGAGGACGAGCAGGACCTCGAGGCCCTGGTCACGGAAGTGCTCGGCCACGGTGATCGCGACGAAGGGCGCCAGGAAGCGCTCGATCGGCGGACGGTCGGAGGTGGCGACGACGAGGACGCTGCGCTTCAGGCCCTCCTCGCCGAGCACCTCGCGTCGGAAGTCCTGGACCTCACGGCCGCGCTCGCCGACCAGGCAGACGACGACCACGTCGGCGTCGGTGCCGCGCGTGACCTGTCCGAGCAGGGTCGACTTGCCGACCCCGGAGCCGGCGAAGATGCCGAGGCGCTGGCCACGGCCGAGGGTGCTGAAGCCGTCGATGGCGCGCACGCCGGTGGTCAGCGGCGTGTCGATGGTCGGGCGCGAGAGGGGCGCCGGCGCTTCGCGGCGCACGGGGCGCGGCAGACCGCCCAGGAGGCTCGGGCCAGCGTCGATGGGCTCGCCGAACCCATCCAGGGTACGACCGAGGACCTCGTCGGAGACGGAGATGGAGAAGGGGCGCTCGAGGGCGTAGACCGGCTGTCCCGGCGCGATGCCGACCACGTCGCCGTGGGGCATCAGCAGGGTGCGCGTGCCGCGGAAGCCCACGACCTCCGCGTCGATCGTGCCGTCGCGGAGCTCGATGCGGCAGACCTCGCCGACCGCGGCGGGGATGCCCTCGGCCTCGACGATCACGCCGGAGACCTCCTCGATGCGGCCGCGGAAGTGCGGCTTGCTGGCGCGGGCGACGATCTCGCGGGAGCGGTCGAGGGAGATCACTCGCTCAGCTCCTCGAGCAGCTGCTCGCGAATGCTCTCGAGGCTGCCCTCGACGTCGCGCACCAGGAGGCCGCGCGGCGTGCTCAGGTGCACGTCACCGCGGGCCAGGTTCGGATCGACGGCGAGGTGCGTGCCGGTACGGAAGGTCGTGCCCTGCAACGCCGCGTGATCCTCGGGATGCAGGTGCACGGTGACCTCACCGCGTCCGACACCCGCGTCCGCCAGCGCGCCGCGAACGACTCGCTCCAGGTCGTAGTC
>JAQBVH010000154.1 GCA_027623615.1 Planctomycetota bacterium
GCCAGCCGCGCCTGCGTCGCGCGGCGCGCGGCGTCCGAGAGCACGGGCTGCAGCTCCTCGCGCGCGGCGCGAGCACGCAGGCGGCCTTCGAGATCGTCGTTCACAGGGTCTCCCCCTTGTTGCGCAGGCAGCGCTCCAGGGCGGCGAGGGCCGCCTGACGGAGCTGGTTCACGTGACTCTTCGAGCAGCCGGTCAACGCGGCGACCTCACGTTCGGTGGGTGCCGCCGTCGAGTAGAGCAGCTCGACGATCTCCCGCTGCCGTCCGTCGAGCGCCGTGACGCAGTCGTCGAGGGCGTCGCGGGTGTCCCGCTGCGCTGCGGCGTCGTAGGAGCTGTCCTCGGTCGCCGGCCCGGCGTCTTCCGTAGCGCTCGCGGCGTTCAGTCCCTTGAGCAGGCGTCGGTGTTCGTTCAGGCAGATGCGGTACATCCAGGCCAGCAGCTCTCCCCGGTTCCCGCCCCGGTAGCGCCGCCGCGCCGTCCAGACGCGCAGCAGGGTCGCCTGCCCGCAGTCGTCCCACAGCTCGGGGCGCACGCGCAGGCTGCGCAGGAAGCTCCCCAGGGCGCGCTCGAGCGCTGGCCAGGCCCCCTCGAACGCGGGGTGGGCGCGGGCCGGCTGGTCCCGCAACAGGCCTGCCGCCAGCGCCTCGAGCAGGGTGTCGGCGTCTTGGCGAGCGGGCATGGCCTCGAGACGATAGCCCGCTTCGACCCGCGATTGGGCGGCTTCGATCATGCAAGGCAGATCCGGCGCTCCGGCGCCTGCCCACAGCATTCGAGAAAAAGCGCCGCGTGTCCCGGAGCAGGGCCCGCGCGCCGTGGCCCCCGGCAGGACTACCGGAGGCGAATGTCCTGCGCGCCGAGGCCGCGCAGGGTGTCGATCAAGTGGATCGCTTCCGCCACGCTCACGCCGTCGCCAAGGGCGAGCTGCACAGGCCGCGCGCTGAGCACGCGCCGCAGACCGTTGAGGCGCTGCACGAACCCGTTGCGGTCGTTCGTCGCAAACTCCCCGGAGCCGTAGCTCAACACGCGCGTCTCCAGGTCGCGGCGATAGCGCGTGCCCGCCTTGCCGGACCAGGGCTTGGCCTCGAGGCGCGTCGGCTCGAGCTTGTTGCCTTGCTCCACGACCGAGGCCGTGAGCACGGTCGGGTCAGGACCCTCCTGACCGCTGGCGTTCGCCGGCAAGCTGAGCGGGAGGTACTGCTGGGGCGCGCGCGAGGTGGCCAGGCAGCCCGTGTCGTCGAGGCGCGCCTTGCTCGCGTCCCCCACCGCCAGGTGGTAGGTCGTGATCCGCTGGGCAGCGCCACGCTCGAGGATGCGCCGGACGTGGTCGAAGTCGGCCACGATGTCTGCGCGCACGAGCAGGGGCTCCGCCGGACCCTCGGGGCCACCCTCGAACAGGGGTGCGCGCTGCATGCTCGCGGCGATCTTCTTCAGCGCGGCGTCGAGGGCCTCGTCGCTCTTCAATTCCTCTCCGCCGGCGAGGACCCTGCCGTCGATCGTGACGTGGATCACGTGCCGCGGCCGCTCCTCGGTAGGAGCCCAGTCCTCGACGCCGGTGGTCGCGAAGGGCAGCACCATCGGCGGGACCTCGTCCTCCACCGGCAGCGGCGCCGCCAGGAGGGTGAGGGCGATCAGGTTGCTCGTCATCATGCTCGCGACTCCTCGCTGGCCTTCACCGTGCGCCAGAGCGCCTCGAGTTCGTCCAGGGGACGCTGGAGGTCACCGCCTGCGTCCGCCTCCATCCTACGGAAGCGGTCCTCGAAGCGGGCGGTCGCACGTCGACAGAGCAGCTCGGGGTCCCGGTTCAGGTAGCTGGCCAGGAACGCGCCGGACATGAGCAGGTCGCCGAGCTCGTGGTCGATGCGCGCCCACTCCTGCGGGTCGAGCTTGGGCGCGCCGACGCTGCGCAGGGCCCTCTCGGGCAGGGCCTCGACCAGCTCGTCGATCTCCTCGCGCACCTTGCTCAGGGCCCCATCGACGTCGTGCCAGCGGAAGCCGGCGGTGACCGCCTTGGCGCTGACGCGCATCGCGCGCAGGAGCGCGGGCAGGGCCTTGGGCACGCCGGCCAGGGCGCTCGTGTCCGCGTCCTGCCCGGCGCGCTCGGCCTTCTTGATCGCCTCCCAGTTGCCGAGCACGGTCTGTGCATCCTCAGCGCGCACGTCGGCGAACACGTGCGGGTGACGCCGGATCAGCTTCTCCGAGCAGCGCTCGGCCGCATCCGCCAGGTCGTAGCGTCCGCCCTGCTGCGCGATGCGGCAGATCAGGAGCACGGTCAGCAGGACGTCGCCAGCCTCGGTCGCCTCCTCGGCGGCATCCCCCTCGTCGATCGCTTCGGCCAGCTCGTGGGCCTCCTCGATCGCGCAGGGCGCCAGCGAGAGCTCGGTCTGCTCGAGGTCCCAGGGGCACCCGTCCGGGTCGCGCAGCCGATCGACGATCCCGATCAGGCGCCGCAGGGCGAGGACGCGCGGGTCGTCGGCACCGGCGAGCTGCGCCGGGCGGGGAGGCGTGGTCGGATCGGCCATGGGGCGAGCCTACGAAAAACCCCTCGGCGGGAAGGCAAAGCGGGTCGGAACCGTCCACGCTCTCAGGCATGGCCTCCGGCGCCCTCCTCTTCCGCACGAGCTTCACGCTGCTCTACCTCGAGGTCGTGCTCCTGCGCTGGGTCGGCGCCTACGTGCCCTTCGCGAGCTTCTTCACGCACCACGTGCTGCTCGGCGCGTTGCTCGGGGTCAGCTGGGGTTACTTCCTGGCGCCGCGCGCGGAGCGGCTGATCCACCTCGCGCCGGTCGTGCTGCTCGGCTCGATGGTCGCCACCGCCGGGTTCCACTGGTTGCACACCCAGAGCCTGCTCTCGGTGCGCGTCGCTTCCAGCGGCGACCCCGAGCGACTCTTCTTCGGGACCCTGTTCCCGAAGGACCGCCACCTCGACCTGCCGATCGAGGTCACGCTGCTGGTGATCTTCGTCGGCACCGCGCTCCTGGCCGCTGCCCTGGGGCAACGGCTCGGCAAGCGCTTCGAGGCCGCGCCGCGGCGCATCCCCGCCTACCTCGCACACCTGGCCGGCTGCGTCGCCGGCGTCGCGGCCTTTGCCGGTCTGACCGCCCTCAACCTGTCCCCCATCTGGTGGTGGCTGCCAGGCCTCGTGCTGCTCGGACTCGAGACGGGAACCTCAAGTCGCCACTGCCTCGCGCTGGTCGCATGCATCGGCCCGATCGCCCTGCTGGAGGCCCCGCGCGAGGGCTGGGAGCGGCACTGGTCCCCCTACAACCGCGTCGACCACCGGCTCGAGACCGGCGAGGTCTTCGCCAACGGCATCGGCCATCAACGCATCGCCGACCACGAGCGCGTCGGACCTGCCTACGCCCTGCCGCACGCCCTGTGCGTGGCCGCCGACGGCGCACCGCCCGAGCGCGTGCTCGTGATCGGCGCCGGCACGGGCAACGACGTGAGCGCCGCGCTCGCCAGCGGCGCCTCGGTCGTGCACGCGATCGAGATCGACCCGGTGCTCGCGCGTCTCGGCCGCGAGCACCACCCTGACGCGCCCTACGACGACCCGCGCGTCACCCTGATCCTCGAGGATGGTCGCCGTTACCTGCAGACCACCAAGGAGCACTACGACCTGATCGTATTTGGCCTGGTCGACTCGCTGACGCTGCACTCGAGCTACGGCAGCGTGCGCCTGGAGAGCTACCTGTTCACACACGAGTGCTTCGCCTTCGCGCGCAATCGCCTGCGGCCCGGCGGTCGCCTGTCGATCACCAACTACCTGCGCAGCGGCTGGCTCGTGCTGCGCTTCGCGGCCCTGCTCGAGGAGACCTTCGGCGCGCCGCCGCGCGTGTACACCGTCCCCCACCAGGACGTGGTCCGTTCCGCGGCGCCGCCGGACGAGGGCCTGACGATCCTCATGGCCGGCGCGCCAGTCGCGGCCCGCCTGGAGGTCGAGGGCCAGCCCTTCGCCGCGAGCGAACTCGAGGCCTGGTCAGGCCCGACCCCGACCGACGACTGGCCGTATCCGTACCTGCGTGCGCGACGGATCCCCGGCCAGAACCTGCGCGCCCTGGCGCTGCTGGTCGGCGCCGCGCTGGTCCTCATGCGCCTCGTCCGTGCCCCGCTGTTCGCGCCGGGATCGCGCCACTTCCTGTTCCTCGGCGCCGGCTTCGCCCTGGTGGAGACGACGAGCGTCACGCGCCTCGCGGTCGTCTACGGCACGACCTGGCACGTCCACGCCGCGGTGCTCATGGGCGTGATGGGCGCGAGCCTGGTCGGCACCCTCCTCGCCGCGCGCTGGCCTCGGCTGGGTGGGCGCAAGGCGTACCTTGCCCTCGGCGTGTGCCTGCTCCTCTCCGGGCTCGTCGATGGAGGCTGGCTCTTGAGCCTGCCCCTGGGAATCCCCGCCCTCGTGCTGTTCGCGCCCCTGATCTGCTCCGGCGCGATCTTCACCGCGAGCTTTGCTGCGTGCCCCTCTGCAGCGCGCGCCCTGGGTAGCAACGCGCTCGGCGTGCTCCTCGGCATCGCCCTCGAGACCCTGTCGGTGGTCACCGGGCTGCAGGGGATGATCGCGCTGGTCGCCTTGGCCTACGCGCTGTCTTTCCCGCGCAAGGCGTAGGTCTCGCTCTCTATCGGAGAGACACGTCGACGGTGGAGATCTCGAGGGCCAGCAACTCGGAAGCGTCCTGGCCTGAAAACACCCGGACCCCCTGACCAGCGACGCCGGCACAAAGGTCGGAGTAGTACCGGACCAGGATGTCTCGGTACCCTGCTCCGTCCAGGTCCGGACCAGGTCGAGCGCGGCACCACAATGCAGCGAACGGGCCTTGGGGGAGCTGCACGTCTTCGGTCGCTCCCAGGCGCTCTCCGCTGGCGCCGGAGTGCAGCGCAACTTCTCGGACCATGAATCCCCTGGAGGCAACAAACAGGTCGGGGACGCCGTCCCCGCTGCAGTCGGCGACGGGCTGGACCGAGCCACCGAAGTAGAGGACGACAGACCCTGGATGCTCGAGTGTGCAGATCGGATGGGGATCGTCGAGGCCCCGCACCTGGATCGGGCCGTCGCTCTCTGCCTGGGAGACCGCAAGTTCACCTTGCCCATCACCATCGAGATCGCCGATCGCAAAGACCTTCCCTGACCTGCGACTCCAGCGGTGGAGTTCCTGTCCTCCGGACCCCGAGTACACGACCCCTTCGTAGGCGCGCATCCCCGGATCGCTCCGCATCCAACGCCACAGGTAGTCCCCCTTGCCGTCGCCGTCCACGTCACCGGCTGCTTCGATCTCCAGGCCGTACGCGCCCAACGCCGGACGGTGAGCCCGGGTGAACCAGCCCTCGACCGGATTCAGCACGTAGCCTTCGCTCCAGTAGGAGTCTCCCGCTTCGGAGAACACCGCGCGCTCCATCGCGACGAACACCTCGTCCACGCTGTCACCGGTGAGGTCACCGATCGGCGCGAACTGCATCTTTTGATCGCGCTCGCCCTCGTTCTTGCCGGGTACGACGAACGAGCGTCGCTCCACGAGCCCACACACGTTGACCAGGGAGGCGCCGTCCCTCGACAGCGAGCCCACCAGGAGCTCGGGACGCCCGTCACCGTCCTGGTCGGCGCACCGGGCGAGGGCGGACCCGAAGCCCGGCCCGCCGGTCAGCCGATGCAGCAGTTTCCCGCCCGCATCGAACAGGTACACCCTCCCGCCGCCCGGTTCGTAGGGGGAGCCCACGGCCACCTCTGACCGACCATCCCCGTTCCAGTCGCCGGCCAGGACGCCGTCGATCCCGAAGTGCCTCCCGGGGAGGTCCACCTGAAGGGCGAGGACGAGGAGCAGGCCAGCGATCACGGCGCGTGCAACCCCGGTCGCTGCCTCAGGTGTCGGGCCGACTACGCGTAGGTCACCGGGTCCACCAGGCCCGCCTCCGCGAAGCCCTTGAGGCGCAGCTGGCAGGCGTCGCAGCCGCCGCAGGCGATCGGGGCCGCGTCGGTTCCGCTCGGGTCGTAGCACGACACGGTCAGGCCCAGGTCGACGTCGAGCTCCGCGGCGCGCTGCACGATGCCGGCCTTCGAGAGCGCGAGCAGGGGCGCCTCGAGGACGAAGCGCTCGCCGCGCTCGGTGCCCGCAGCCGTCGCGACGCTCGCGAGGGCCTCGAACGCGCGCAGGAACTCCGGGCGGCAGTCGGGGTAGCCGGAGTAGTCGACGGCGTTGACCCCGAGGTAGATCCGGCGCGCTCCCAGCACCTCGGCGAGGCCGAGGGCGACCGAGAGAAAGATCGTGTTGCGCGCGGGGACGTAGGTGACCGGCACCCCCGCGCCGATCGACCTCTCGTCGCGTCCCTTGGGGACCTCGATGTCATCGGTCAGGGCCGAGCCACCGATCAGCGCGAGGTCGAGGTCGAGGACGCGCTGGTCGCTCACCCCCTGGGCCGCACACACCCGCGCGGCGGCGGCGAGCTCGACCGCGTGACGCTGGCCGTAGCGGAACGAGAGGGCGTGGGGCTCGTGGCCCGCCGCCCGGGCTTCGGCCAGGCTGACGGCGGAGTCCATGCCTCCGGAGACGAGACAGACGACAGGTTCGAGGCTCACGCCGAGCACTTTAAGGAAACCGCCGGCCCCCTGTTCGGAGGGCCGGCGGTTCCCGTGGGTCGGAGGCTCGATCGTCCTAGCGCGCCCCGCCGGAGCGGGACGGGCCCTGCTCCTGGACCTGGGGGGCCGAGGCCGAGGCGTCGTCGACCGCTTGCAGCATGCGCGCCAGGCGCGCCAGCTCGGCGCCCGTGGCGACCAGGATCAGCGTGTTGGAGTTCCCGGCGGGCACCATCTGCTGGGTGTTGGGGTCGGTGATCAACGCGCGGATCGAGTTCGACAGCTGCCGAACGTCGGTGTGCGGCAAGTTCAGCACGGTGGTGCACAGGACCGCCGGGTGCTCGGCAGCGAGGTCCAGGTGCTCGGCGTCGACGAACACGGCGTGCTGACGGATGCTGCTGCGAGCGCCGGTCCGCATCGAGACGATCTCGACCAGGCGCGGGGCCGCCGAGGTCAGCGGCACCAGCATGAAGTCGTAGCTGGCGAGGAGCGCCTCGATCGTGGCCTGCACGCGGTCGGCAGGGATTTCGAGCGGGCCGTTCATGCTCAGGCGGACCGAGGACAAGAATGTCCTGGTCTCGTCCGTGTAGATCACCGACTGCGAGGTCAGGTCGCCGTAGGTGCGCGCGACGACCTCGAGGCTCGGGCCTTCCTCGTCAGCGGGGAAGTGGATCACGAGGCCCTCGCTCGCGGCGGGGAAGCCGAAGGGGTCGGCGTGGACCGTGACCT
>JAQBVH010000155.1 GCA_027623615.1 Planctomycetota bacterium
GCAGCGGGGTCGGGCAGGTCAGCCCGGACCAGCCGGACTACCTGTGCTCCGACGTCGTCACCCTGACGGCCGTGCCGGATGCCGGCTCGACCTTCCTCGGGTGGCAGGGCGACCTGAGCGGCACGCAGAACCCGATCGAGCTGGTCATGTCCGGCGACCGGACCGTGACGGCGGTCTTCGCCGGGGACCTCGACCCGCCCGTGATCTCGAACGTGACGGTCACGCCGTTCTCGAGCGGGGCGCTCATCACCTGGGACACCGACGAGCCGGCCACGAGCCGCGTCGAGTTTGGCCTCAGCGCGGCCTACGGAGCGGTGGTCGAGGACCTGACTCTCGTGACGCTTCACAGCGTCGTGCTCGAGGGCCTCGCCAGCTCGACCACCTACCACTTCCAGGTGCTCTCCGCCGACGCGTTGGGCAACCTGGCGATGAGCGCGGACGACACCTTCGAGACGGGTCCGGACTCGGGCCTCGTGTCCGACGACTTCAACCACTGCGCGGGGCTGATCGCGCCGTGGAGCTACATCGATCCCTACGCGGATGGGAGCGGCTACGGCGTGGCCGGCGTTGGCACGGACGACGCGTGGATGCACCTCAGTGTGCCGGGCGGCGCGAACCATGATCCGTATGGCGCAGGCCTCCTGCCGCCGCGCGTCAGCCAGCCGGTCTTCGACGTGGACTTCGAGTTCGAGGTCAAGTTCGCCTCAGACCTGACCTCCACGATTCAGCAGCAGGGTGTGCTCATCGAGCAGGACGCCGACGACTGGATCCGCTTCGATGTCTACCGCTCGGGTAGTCAGAACCGGGCCTTCGTGGGCAGCACGGTGGCGGGCAGCACCTCGACCGAGGCCCACGCCACGCTCTCCCTCATGGCGCCGATGCACCTGCGGGTGACGCGCGTCGCGGACGACTGGACCTGCTGGTGGTCCTCCGACGGGTCGACCTGGAACAGCCTGGTGACGTTCGAACGGGTGATGGCGGCGACGCAGGTCTCGCTCTACGGCGGCAACTCCGGCGGAGGCGGCGCCCCGGCCCATACGGCGCAGGTCGATTGGTTCCAGGACACGTCGAAGCCGATCGTGACCGAGGACGGCAGCGTCGCCGGCAGCGGCCCCTTCACCCTGACGACGAACGCGACCGGCAGCGGCAGCGTCCTGGCTGCGCCGGACCAGCCGGACTACCTGTGCACGGACGTGGTCGACCTGACCGCGACTCCCGCGGGGGGCTGGGAGTTCGACCACTGGGAGGGAGATCTCACCGGCAGCGCCAACCCGGTCGCGATCACGCTGTCGGCGAACCGCAGCGTGACGGCGGTCTTCACCCAGGACGTGACGCCGCCGGTGATCTCGAACCTGCAGGTGCAGGTCGATCAGACCAGCGCGACGTTCACCTGGGACACGGACGAACCGGCGACCAGCATCGTCAACTTTGGCCTCACGGCCGGCTACGGGTCGACGGTCATGGATCCCGCGCTGGGGACCAGCCACATGATCGTGCTCGACGGCCTGACGCCGGGCACGCTCTACCACTACGAGGTCTGCTCCACGGACGGCGCCGGCCTGATGGCCTGCCTGCCGGCCGCGACCCTCGTGACCCAGGACGGCCTCGGCTTCGTCTCGGACGACTTCAACACGTGCGCCGGGCTGGCCGGGCACTGGACCTTCCACGACCCGGGCGCGGACGGCAGCCTCGACGTGGTCGGTGTCGGCACCGACGACGCCTGGATGCGCTTGCACGTGCCGGCCGGATCCGAGCATCAGGCGCATGACTTCCTGACCGCGCCCTACGTCAGCCAGACCGTCAACGACGTCGACTTCGAGCTCGAGACCAGGCTCGAGACGGTGCCGAGCCAGCAGTACGAGATCCAGGGCCTGCTCGTGATCGAGGGGCCAGGAAGCTGGCTGCGCTTCGACGTCTATCACAACGGCAGCGAGCTGCGCATGTACGCCGGACGCACGATCGTGAACGACACGACCAAGCTGGTCGACGTCGGCCTGGGCGCGATCGGCGCGCCCCTGTGGATGCGCATCCGGCGCGTCGGCGACCAGTGGGACCAGGAGTACTCGGTCGACGGCACGAACTGGTTCGTGGTCATGTCGGGCGTGAGCCATGCCCTCGACGTGAACGAGGTCGGGCTCTATGTGGGCAACGCCGTGGGCGTGTCCTCGCCCGCCTACGTCGGCGCCTTCGACTACGTCGAGGACACGGCGGCACCCATCACGGACGAGGACGGCTTCTTTGGCGGGAGCGGACCCTTCACCCTGACGCGCACCGCCGACCCGGCCTTCGGTGGCACGTTGGGCGCCTCGCCCGACCAGGTCGACTACAGCTGCACCGACGTGGTCCAGGTGACCGCGACGCCGGCGGTCGGCTGGCAGTTCAGCCACTGGAGCGGGGACCTGAGCGGCAGCTCGAACCCGCAGGTGCTCTCGATGTCCGCGGACCGCGACGTGACCGCCCACTTCGTGCAGGACATAGACCCGCCCGTGATCTCGAACCTGGCCGTCTCGCCGGGCCCGACCTTCGCGACGATCACGTGGACGACGGACGAGCCCGCGGACTCCAGCGTGGACTACGGGCCGGACGACGGCTACGGCAGCACGGTCCTGGACACGGCGCTGGTGACGGACCACGTCCTGCTCGTCGGCGGACTGACCCCCGACACGACCTACCACTTCCAGGTCTGCTCGGCGGACCTGAGCGGCAACACGGCCTGCACGTCGGACCAGACCTTCACCACGAACCCGGACGCGGGCGTGGTCTCGGACGACTTCAACGCGCCGAACCTGAACCTCGGCCTCTGGCAGTTCAGCGACGAACTCGGAGCCGCCCAGGCCCCGCGCATCGTGGGGCCGTGCACCTCGGACGCCCTGCTCGAGCTGCGCGTCCCGAGCGGGACGGAGTACCTGGGCTGGATCGTGAACGACAACGTGCACGTGACCCAGCCTGTGGGCAACTCCGACTTCGAGCTCGAGACCAAGCTCGAGACCGACTTCACGGGGCAGTACCAGTCCGCGGGTCTGATCGTGATCGAGGACGAGGACACCTGGCTGCGCTTCGACTTCCAGCACACGGGCAGTGACCTGCGCATCCTCCGCGCCAGCTTCGACGCGGGCAGCGCGACGAACTACAAGGCGACCACGGTCAACGCCGGTGACTGGGTGGGCGCGCCCCTGTGGATGCGCGTCACCCGCGTGGGGGACCAGTGGAGCCAGGCGTACAGCTTCGACGGCAACACCTGGTTCGGGAACGGGTCCGCGTTCGGCTTCGTCTGCGCTCCGACGCGGGTCGGACTGATGGCCGGCAACGAGCTGCCCGAGACGAACGCGCTGGGCGCGCGCTTCGACTACTTCTTCAACAGCGCGGCGCCCCTCGATCCGGAGGACTTCCAGTGTCCCCCGTCGGACACGACCGAGCCCTTGCTCGTCGCCTCGGCGGCCCCGGCCAGCGACAGCGCGATCACGGTGGACTGGTCCACGGACGAGCTGAGCACCGGCTCGGTGGTCTGGGGTACGGCGCCGGGCGTCTACGACCAGGGTTCGCTGAACGGCAACCCGCTGGTGTTCGAGGAGAGCCTGCTCATTCCCGGGCTCCTGTCCGAGACGACCTATCACTTCCAGGTGACGGCCGCGGACGGGAGCGGGAACAGCTCGCTCTCGCCGGACTTCTCCGCCACGACGCCCCCCTTCGGATTCGACGGACTGCCCGACGTCGAGGTCTGGTACGGCACGCTCAACGGCCTCGGGGAGCCGGTGCTGCGCTTCGGCCATCTCGGAGATGCCCAGACCTGGATCAACGTTCCGGGACGCGTGACCGACGAGCTCGGCGGCGTGGTGTCCCTGACCTACACCCTCGACAACGGCACTCAAGTCTTCGGGCCGAACGCCCTGGACGTCGAGGGCGTGAACGGCCTCGACAACTTCCGCCTGGTCGACGCGGGCGACTTCAACGTCGAGCTGGCGCAGCCCGACCTGGCCGACGGCCTGAACGAGCTGACCCTGACTGCCACGGACACCGACGGCAACGTGGTGAACCAGACCGTCTGGATCGACTACGATGCCGGCAACGTCTGGCCGTTGCCCTTCAGCGTCGACTGGTCGACCGTGACCGACCTGCAGGACGCTGCTCAGTTCGTGGACGGCTGGTTCCGCATCGACAGCTCCTCGGGCACGCCGATGCTGCGCAACATCCGCGACGGCGCGCCGGTCCACGGCTACGACCGTCTCTTCGCGGTGGGGGACGAGACGTGGACCGACTACGAGTTCGTGGTCGACTTCGAGGTGCACTCCCTCAATCCGGACGGGTTCACGCCGGGTAGTAACTCCCACGCCTTCGGCGTGATCATGCGCTGGCCCGGTCACAGCGGAGGCACCGAGCAGCCCCAGGAGGAGTTCTTCCCCCTGGGCGGACTGATGGCCTACCGCTGGTACACGGTCATCAACGAGCACTGGAACCTGTACAGCACCGACTTCGTCCCCAACATCCACGAGTCGCCGTTCTACCTGGCGGTGGACGAGGGCGTGCACTACCTCTTGCGCGGTCAGGTCGAGGACCAGCCCGGCGGCGAGATCCGCTACCGCGCCCGCATGTGGGAGGTCGGCTCGAGCGAGCCGACGGACTGGCCCCTGGAGATGAACGTCCCCGCGGGCGGCCTCAGCTCCGGATCGCTCCTGTTCATCGTGCACGACGTGGACGCGAGCATCGGTAACCTGACCATCACCCCGCTGTAGGCATGGGCGTCACCGGCGAGCTTCGAAGCGAACAGGTCCCGGCGCTGGCGTCGGGCCGTCCGCTGGTGACGGTGGGCCTGCCCGTGTTCAACGGGGAGCGCTACCTGCGCGGCGCCCTCGAGGCCAACCTGGCCCAGACCTTCGAGGACTTCGAGCTGCTCGTCTGCGACAACGCCTCGACCGACGCAACATCGGAGATCCTGCGCGAGTTCGCCGCCCGTGATCCGCGCGTGCGCGTGCATCGTCACGATGAGAACCTGGGCGCCGCCGGGAACTACAACAGCGCGGTCGCCCTCGCCCGCGGTACGTACTTTCGCTGGACGCCCCACGACGACCTGGTGGCGCCGACGCACCTCGAGCGCTTGATGGAGGTGCACCGCGCCGAGGGGGACGGCCTGGCCCTCGTCTACCCCCAGACCTCGATCATCGACGCCGAGGGTCTGGTCGTCGACCAGATCGACGACCGCGCCCACGCACCCGAGCCCGAGGCGCACCTGCGCCTGGAGCGCCTGTTGCGCATTAACATCTGCAACCCGGTGCTGGGCCTGATCCCGCTCGAGCTCCTGCAGCGCACGGCGTGCATCGGGCCCTACCGCTCCTCGGACAAGGTGCTGCTCTTCGAGCTCAGCTTGCACGGCCGCGTGATCGAGGTGCCCGAGCGCCTCTTCTTCCGGCGTCGTGACGAGAAGCTGCAGGCTCACACGAACCTCTCCGCCGCGGAGAAGCAGGCCTGGTTCGACCCGCGCAGCCGCGAGCGCGCCGAGCGCTACCGCTGGACCCTGGTACGTCACAGCTTCGACGCGGTGCAGCGCGCCCCGCTGTCCTTCGTCGAGCGCCAGCGTTGTCGCCTGGCGATCGTGCGCGACATGGCCCGCTGGCGGCATCAGCTCTGGGGCGAGCTGCGCGGGCGAGCCACGGCCTGAAACGAAGAAGGGGCTCCCGCAGGAGCCCCTTCTCGTACAGCGCTGGATCAGGGTTCCAGCGGGACTTCCCAGTAGCGGTCGGAGACGAACTTGCGCCAGGACTGTCGGACCCTGGCGATGGGCACCTCCATGATCGGCGTCCAGCGCGGCGCGATGGGTGTGCGCAGCAGGTGCATGCGCGCCTCCTTGGGCAGCCGGTTGGCCTTGCGGCCGTTGCAGCCCACGCAGGCCAGGACGCAGTTCACCCAGTTGGAGAGTCCGCCCCGCGAGCGCGGGACGACGTGGTCGATCGAGAGCTCGCTGGTCCCTGGTCGCCCGCCGCAGTACTGGCACGTGTTGCGATCTCGGCGGTACAGGTTTCGCCGCGAGAAGGTCGCCTCCTGTGTCGGCATGCCCGTGTAGTGGGTCAGCACGATCACCTCGGGGATGCGCATCTCGAAGGAAACGGTGCGGATGGAGGGTTCCCCGTCCTCCACGGCCAGGTCCGCCCAGGAGTCGAAGCCGTGGGTCTCGTACGTGTCGGGGCGGATGATGCGCGCGGCGCCGGTGTAGACCAGGCCGATCGCCTTGCGAGCCGTCGTGGTCGTGATCGCGGACCAGGAACGGTTGAGGACCAGGGTCGGTGTGCTGAGGACTGCAGTTGGCATGGTTGGGAATCTAGTATCGGTCGCGTTCTCAATCGAACAAGGATTGTCCACGAACGGGACCTCCAAGGCGCCTTGATCTTCCCGTGGGACTTCCATCGGCCGGACCCACGCGGGGTGGGAGGCCGACCGAGGCGGGAGCAGCGAAGACCCGGGTCGCTCTCCCCAGACCTCCCGGGTCCGATTCCCATCACCGCCGCTCCGTGTCCTGCCGTGCCGAGCCCACGGCACTTCCCCGACACGAGCGCACAGCGCTGCTGCCTACGTCGTTGGTCGCCCTCCCGAGTTGGTGGCGGGTCGCGTTGCGAGGCGCCGGGATCAGCGAGCGATGAGGCCCCACTTCGGCGCCGAGAAGCTGCGCGACCCGCATGTACGGGCGGTCAAGTCCGACCTGATTGTCAAAAAACTGCGGGCCCAAGAGCTGCGCTCTCGGGCCCGCGGACGTGGGCGTACGACGTTTCGTCAGGACGCTCACGGATGTCCGCGGGTGATGCTGGGACGGGATCCGGAGAGCCAACGCTCGATCCGCATCGGCTGGTCGCCGGCGCTCTTGTGGGGGTAGTGCTTCATGGACTTCTCGTTCACGGTCGCCATCTAGCGCGGTCTCTCTCGGGACCGATCGCACTTCCTCGAGATTTCTTCCGAGGGCGGGAATGGATAGGTTGATGGCATGAGTTCGACCTGGGATCCCAGCCAGTACGAGCGCTTCGCGGAGCCGCGGTTGCGGCCGGGGCTGGAGTTGCTCGCGCGGATTCCGGTGGAGGCGCCGCGTCGGGTGGTGGACTTGGGTTGTGGGACGGGCAACCTGACGGCGGCGCTGGCGGCGAGGTGGCCGGAGGCGGAGGTGGTGGGGGTGGATCATTCGGCGGAGATGCTCGAGCGGGCCGGCGAGGTCGCGCCGGCGGTCCGGTTCGAGGAGGGGGATGCGGAGACCTACTGCCCTCCGCCGGGCACGGACATCCTCT
>JAQBVH010000156.1 GCA_027623615.1 Planctomycetota bacterium
GAGGCAGCCGAGCCGCGGGTAGCGCGCGCCGAGCACCGTCTCCATCGGCGTCCCGAACCACCCCTCGATCAGCTCGCCGTAGACCGAGCGGAAGTCGGTCGTCCAGGCGAGGTCGCCCTCGTCCAGCTCGGAGAGGGAGGGGTGCTCGCCATAGAGGCCGCCTTGCACGGGCGCGCCGCACACGAAGAGCGGGCCCGCCTTGCCGTGGTCGGTGCCCTGCGAGGCGTTCTCCTGCACCCGCCGCCCGAACTCGCTGAAGACGAGCACGACCGTCTCCCGCCCCGCCTCACTGCGGCGCAGATCGGCGAGGAAGGCGCCCAGGCAGCCATCGAGGGTGCGCATCAGCGCGTCGTGGTCCGCCTTCTGATCGGCGTGCGTGTCGAAGCCGCGCAGGACCACCGAGTAGACCCGCGAGCCGACACCCCCCTCGATCAGAGCGGCCACATCGCGCAAGGAGGCTGCCAAGGGGTCGCGCGGATACTCGACCGGCGTCCGGTAGCGCTCGGCCGCGGCGCGGATCGAGCTGCTCGAGACGCGCGCGTCGTCGAGGACCCCGCGCAGACGCGCGAGGGCCTGGTCGCGGCCGCGATGCCTCGACTTGCCCTCTTCCTCGGGTTCCAGGGCCTCGCCCGCCAGCGCCATCGTCGCTTCCGTGTCCTCGTCACCGAACCAGCGGTAGCTCGTCGGCGAGACCAGGGTGACCGGCGGGTGCGCGCTCGAGTGAAGGGACCAGGGCGCCTCGAGGCCGAAGTGCACGACCAGGTCCGGATGATCCTCCGCGGCCCAGGCCTGGGCGGCCAGCCGGCCGATCCAGCCGTCGCCGGCGGCGCGACCGCGACGATCGGCGGTGTGCCAGACCTCGAAGGCGCGGAAGTGGCTGCGCACCATGTCCGGGTAGCCCACGCCCTCGACCACGGCGAGCCGGCCCGCGTCCCACTCGCGCCCGAGTCCCGCGAGGGCAGCGTGCAGGCCGCGGTACCCGTCGAGGCGCACGAGGTCCCTGCGCTGATGACGGGTCGCCTCCCGCGCGCGTGCGTAGCCGTCGTCCCCGAAGGGCACCACGGTCGACAGGCCGTCGTTGCCACCCGAGAGCTGCAGCAGCACGAGGCTGCGCTTGGACGCGGCGGGCCCGAACCCGAGCGCCCACGGAGCAAGGACGGTCGAGGCGGCGCAGCCAGCCAGGAGAGAGCGTCGGTCGAGCATGGTCATCAGAGGAGCTGGGCCTCGGGCAGGGAGAGGATCACGTGCGCGAGGCGCCGCAGGGTGTGCTCGGCCTGTGGGCCGGCCTTGTGCAGACGACCCTCCTTGGCGCCGAGCTCCTCACGGGCGCCGCGCAGCACCACGACCAGCATGCGCCGGGTCTCGACCGGGGCGTCGATCGCGAGGAGCCCGTCACACAGGAGGTCGACGATCTCGCGGTCGGTGCGCGCCTTCCCGCGGCGGACGCGCTCGCTCAGGTTCAGGGCCGGCGCGTACCCGGCGCCGTCGACGATCCGCAAGAGTCGCGCGAGCTCGTCGCGGCGCTTCGGAGCTCGCGCCATCTCCAGCATGGACTCGCCGTCCATCCTCACCTCGTCGTCCCAGGCGTCCTCGCTCCTGGCGCTCGCCAGGTCTTCGGGGCGCACGACGCCGAGCAGGGCGCCGACGAGGTTGCTGCGCGCCAGGAGGGTCGAGGTCGTGATCCAGCTCTCGCCACCCTCCCAGCCCTTCACGCTGGGCGGCTCGAACAGCTGCTCGCCCAGGACCTCGGCGCCGATCAGGATCATGCGTGGATCAGGGTCGAGCTCGAGACGGCGGCAGGTTCCGACCAGGTAGTCGAGCGGCGAGGCGATGCGAGCAGCGATCACCTCGGCCCGGTAGAACTCGGGGTCGGCGAGCAGGCGCCTCAGGAACGGTCGCAGCTCGTAGTTGCGACCACGCAGGAAGTCGCCGTACCGCGCGCTGCGCTCGGCCGCGGGCGCGACGCCTTCGAGGTAGGTGATCAGGCGCTGCGCGATGAAGCGGCCGCAGGCAGGCTGCGCGAGGAGCACATCGACCACGTCGTTCGCGTCGTGGCGACCCTCGATCCCGAGCACGGTCTTCCTGCCCTCGTCGTGGCGCCGGGGCGAGAAGGCGAAGCCTTCGCCCCGCTCGTAGCCGTTGCCGGTCAGGGCGCGCGCGACCTCGCTCACGTCCTGCTCGCTGTAGTTGCCCTCGCCCAGGCTGAACAGCTCGAGCAGCTCGCGGGCCAGGTTCTCGTTGGGGTGATCCTTGTCGCTGGCGGCGTTGTCGAGGTACACGAGCATGGCCGGGTCGCGCAGGATGCCGCGCAGCAGCTCGCCGTAGTTGCCGAGCGCGTGCTTGCGCAGGAGCTGGTTCTGCTGGATCAGCAGGTAGCTGTCCTTGACCTTGGTCGCCTGGGTCGTCAGCACGCCGTGCCAGAACAGGGTCATGCGCTCCCGCAGCGGCGCGCGGTCCGCAATGAGCTGCTCAGCCCACCACTCCAGATACATCTCCTGCTGGCGGTGGTGGCGCGCCTTGAGGTCGGCCTTCGCGGCGCGTAGGACCTCGGGCCCCAGATCCTTCAGGTCGCGGCGGCTCTGCTCGTACCCGATGGGCTCGACGAACGGCGCGCGGGCGCGACGACCAGCGAGGAGCGCTTCGATCGCGCCCTCGAGGCCGAGCTCGACGAACTCGTCGACCCGGTCGGCCGTGGCCCCGAGTCCAGCTCGGTTGAGCAGGTGACGCGCGTGCCGCGCGTTCCACTCGACGCTAGCCGGTCCGACGCCATCAGGGCCGCCGTCCTCGTCGACAGGGTCCTGGCCGCTCGCCGTGACGGTGAACAGAAGGAGGAGAGCGAGGTTCGTGATCGTGCGCATGGGCAGCTGAAGTCCCAACCGGAACCTGAGTTGCCGGTTCCGGCGAACTCGACCTCGCCAAGGTACCTCAGTCGCGCCCCCTCCGAGGGACGTTCCCCGCCACGGGTCAATCCGGGATCAGACAGCCCACGGCCGGCGCCCGAGACACCTCGACAGGCCGGCCGTCGAGGACGGCGTCGAGGGCATCCGCCAGGTCCGAGGTCGTGGCCCGACGTCGCTTCTTGCCGAGGGCCGCGTACCAGTCGTCGATGCGGCCGAGGTACGCGAGCTCGCCGCTGCCGTCCAGGACAGCCACCTCGGGGGTGACCGTCGCCCCAACGGCCGCGACCAGGGCATGCTCTGGATCGAGCAGGACCGGGAACGTGTAGCCGTAGTCGCGGGCGTGTTCCCGCGCGCGGGCGGCGTCCACGGCCGGATCGACATGGACGAGGAAGAAGCTCACTCCCGCGCCCGTGTACTCCCCGGCGAGGCGCCCGATCGCCGGCGCGTAGCCGTTCGCGATCGGACAGTCGACGGTCGTGAAGAGCAGGACGTGGGCGCGCGCGCCCTCGACCTCGAGCGGCGCGACTGCGTGCCCGTCGAGGTCCTGGAACGCGAGTTCCGGGTACTGGCGCCCGCCCGTGGCTGCGCAGCTCGCAGCGCAGAGCGCGACGGACAGAATCAGCCAGCGCTCAGCCATCCCGCCGACCCGCAGACTTGAGGGCCTCGAGCTCCTTGGCGGACAGCTCGCCGTCCTCGTTCGTGTCCATGCGCGCGAGGGAGCTCTTGAACTGCTCGGGAATCTCGTCCGCCGAGAGCCTGCCGTCCCCGTTCTGGTCGAGGCGCATGACGCGCGCGTACCAGTCGACGCGCACGCGCTTGCGGTTCCGACGCGCGTCGGCGAACTTCGCGCGCACGGCCTCGCTCAGCGCCTTGGTGTCGCCCGCCTCCTTGGCGATCGCGATCCAGGTGATCGCGCCCATCTCGTCCGTACTCTCGAGGCCCCAGGTGATGCGCTCGGGCGGCGAGTAGGGGTTGCGCGGGTTCTCGGCCGAGTTGTCGTAGACCAGCTCGACTTCGAGCCGAGTTCCGGCGGGCAGCGTGATCGGCTCCTGATAGAGGTAGCGCCCCTGCCAGTTGAAGTCCCAGTCGTCGATCAGGAACAAGGGCCGCTCCTCGCCGTCCGGGAGCACGGCCCAGGCCCGCATCGTCTTGCCGATGTAGTGGGCGTGCGCTCCGACGGTGACGAGCTCGGTGTCGACCGGCAGCAGCATCGAATCGCGCAGGGTGAAGTCCTTCAGCCCCGCGGCCACGTCCAGGCCGGCGAAGGCGGCGTACTGGGGCGGGAGCTGCACGCTGACGATGCGCTTGGGCGGCTCCTCGGCGAAGTACACGCCGATCTTGGTGCGCTCCTGCTCCTGCTTGCCGGAGGGGTGGAAGTGGGTCTGCAGCAGGAGGTCGGAGCCCTTGGGCAGGGGCATCGCCAGGGGCTCGGGCAGCGCGAACGGCCCGCCGCCGACCGCCCAGCCCCCGAGCGGGTTTCCGCCGCCTGCGGTCATGCCGCTGAAGCCCGGCACGGGGTCCGCTGCGTCCATGCGACGCACGTTGCCGGTGTCATCGGAGAAGAACAGCACGTGGTGCACGACGGAGCGCGCCTCGGGTCGCACCTCGATCGCGCGGATCCACTTGTCCTCGTCGAGGGCCAGCGGCAAGCAGAAGTTGCGGTAGATGTCCGGCCCGTCCGCGGGGATCGTGAAGGCCGCGTCCATCTCGAGCACGAGGTCGGGCTCGCCCAGCCTCCACTCGCTGCCGAAGGTCGGCTGCGCGGGCGCGGCCGCGGGGTCGCCCTCGGGGCACGCGCCCTCGATCCACGCGGCGAAGCGCTCGAGCTCCGCCTCGGTCAAGCCGCGCTGGCCGACGAACTCGCCGTGGCCCTCGACCGGGTGCCAGGGAGGCATGTAGCCGTCGTCCATGACCAGCTGCAGCATGCGCGCGCGCTTCTTGACGTCCTCGTACTCGAGCAGCGGGAAGGGCGCGGCCTCGCCGGGGCGATGGCACTCCGCGCAGTGGGTGTACATCAGCGCTGCGATCTCGCCGGACCAGGTCGGGGCCTCGAATGTGGCGGGCGAGAGGGCGGCGAGCAGGACGAGGTTCGTGTGCAGCATGGGAGGGATCCGGTCCGGGCGGGATTCGCTGACGATTCTGAGGGCTGCGCCGGGATTGCGACAGCCCATAATGCGCGCCCCATGAGCGCCGCGCCCCGTGACCTGTCCACCTTCCTCGATCGCCTCGGCGCGGCGGGCGAGCTCGTCGAGATCGAGGCGCCGGTCGACCCGGACCTCGAGGTGGCCGAGATCCACCGCCGCGTCATCGCGGCCGGCGGCCCGGCCGTACTCTTCCGCAACGTCAAGGGCGCGCGCATCCCGCTGGTCACCAACCTGTACGGCACGGCCCGTCGGGTCGATCTGGCCTTCGGATCGCGGCCCGAGGAGGTCATCGCCCGCGCCGCCAAGCTGCCCGAGGAGCTGATGCCTCCGACCCTCGGCAAGCTCTGGAAGGAACGTGGCCTGTTCTTCGACCTGGCTCGGGTCGGCATGCAGCGCCGCGCGCGCGGGCCGGTGACCGAGGTCGTCGAGGACCCGCGCCTCTTCGAGCTCCCCGCCTTCAAGTCCTGGCAGCGCGACGGCGGCCGCTTCCTGACCTTGCCCCTGGTCTACACCGAGCACCCAGGCGCCGGCGGCAGCAACCTGGGCATGTACCGCATCCAGCTGCACTCCGAGGACGAGGTCGGGGTGCACATCCAGATCCACCGTGGCGGCGGCTTCCACCTGTCTGTCGCCGAGGAACGCAACGAGCCCTTGCCGGTCAACATCCACCTCGGCGGACCGCCGGCGCTGACGCTGAGCGCGATCGCGCCGCTTCCGGAGAACGTGCCCGAGCTGCTCCTCGCCAGCCTCGCCCTCGGCAAGCGCGTCGCGCTCGCGCACAACCCCGCGGGTCCGCTGCCCGTGTTGGCCGACGCGGAGGTCGTGCTCGTCGGCAAGATCCAACCCGGCGCCCGTCGCCCCGAGGGCCCGTTCGGCGACCACTACGGCTACTACTCCGAGGTTCACGACTACCCGTGGATGAAGGTCGACAAGGTCCTGCGCCGCAAGAACGCGATCCTGCCCGCGACGGTGGTCGGCAAACCGCGCCAGGAGGACTTCTTCATCGGCGACTACCTGCAGAAGCTGCTGTCGCCCCTGTTCCCGGTGGTCATGCCGTCGGTCGTCGACCTCTGGAGCTACGGGGAGACGGGCTACCACTCCCTGTCCGCGGCGCGCGTGCGCGAGCGCTACAAGCGCGAGGCGATGGTCTCCGCCTTCCGCATCCTGGGTGAGGGTCAGCTCTCCCTGACCAAGTTCCTGCTGCTGACCGACGGTCCGGTTGACCTGCACGACTTCCCCTCGCTCCTGCGCCACGTGCTCGCCCGCGCGAACTTCGAGACGGACCTGTTCGTCTTCGCGAACCTGTCGATGGACTCCCTCGACTACGCAGGTCCGCGCATCAACGAGGGCAGCAAGGGCGTGCTGCTCGGCATCGGCGAGCCCGTGCGCGATCTTCCCACCGAGTTCCACGGCACGCCGAGTCGGCTCGTGCGCGACGTCGCCGTGTTCACCGACGGCTGCCTGGCCGTCGCGGGTCCCCCGCACGCCGCAGCACCGGAGGCGGGCCGGGCGATCGGCGAGGATCCAGCCTTCGCGGACTGGCCGCTGGTCGTGCTGGTGGATGACGCCCCGGAGGCGACGCGCACGACCACACGCTTCCTGTGGACCACCTTCACGCGCTTCGACCCGGCCTCCGACCTGTACGGACGCACCGTGACCCTCGCCCATCACCATGCGAGCTTCACACCGCCGCTCGTGATTGACGCGCGCAAGAAGGCGAACTACCCCGAGGAGCTCTTCTGCGATCCGGAGACGGCGACGACCGTGACCAATCGCTGGAACGAGTACTTCCCCGAAGGCGGCGTCGAGATGGGCGACTCGGACGTCGGACACCTGGACGAGGCTTAGACAGAGCTTCGGGGGATGTCGCGAGTTGTCCCTCCTCGGCGACGGTCAACTTGAATTCGGGCGACCCTTCGGCGCTCCGCGACCCCAAGGGGGAGCGACGGTTCGGGCGAATGAGGCGGTCCGGCGCGGCCGACGCCCCGGGCGGCGAAGAGAGCTTGGAGGGCGAAGAGACTGAGAGAGAACGGTCACGGCGAGGCTGAGATCCGCGGCGCGTTGAGCGCAGCGGAGGACCAGCAGCAGGGCGTCCGTCACGCGGATCGCACTCTTGCTCATCCTCCGGGGGCGTTCAAGGGGCCGCGGTTCTCAACCTCGCCGCTGCCGATCACTCTCAG
>JAQBVH010000157.1 GCA_027623615.1 Planctomycetota bacterium
GGCCTCGACCCCGGGGAGCCGTGCCGGGGTCGCGTCGAAGAAGACGCGTTCCCGCTGAATCCGATCACGACAGGCTTCCCGCACCGCGGTCTCGATGCGCTTGAGGCTCGCGCCCTCGATCACCGCGACGGCAGCTTCCAAGGCGCTCTTGGCCGCCTCCGGCAGGGACTCGTCCGCGGTCCGCTTCTGCAGCACGGGCAGGTAGTCCGCGCTGCGCGAGAGGGCCATCGCGCAGGCAGCCGCGCGGATGTCATCTCCATCGGTGGAGTCGAGCACGGCCATCAGACGTTCGCGCACGTCCTCGTTCTGCGGCAGCCATCCGAGGGCGAAGACGGCGTTGCGGCGCAGGGCCGGGTCCTCGTCCTCGCTGAAGTCGAGCAGGGTCTTGCGCGCAGCCTTGTCCTCGCCGGCGATCGCCCCGAGGGCGCGCAGCCAGTTCTTCTGGACGCCCGGATCGACCTCCTTGCGCAGGGTTGTCTTGACGAGCTTGAGGGCGTCGCGAATACCGATCTGCTCGATGGCCACCGCGACCTCGTTGCGCACCGCGGCGTCCTTGTTGCCCAGGTACGACTCGAGGGTCTCCCAGGCGTCGACGGGGCCAATCGCACCGAGCGTGTGCAAGGCGCTGACAAGGACCTGGTTGCCGCCCCAGGTCATCCAGCCGCCGCCCAGCTGGATCGCCACGTGCTGCTGGGCCTCCTCCTCGGCCGTGAAGGCCAGCTGGGCCAGAGCCTGAATCTGACGGCCCCAGCCGCCTCCGCCTCCGCCGGCGCCGCGACCGCCTCCGAACGAGGAAGAACGCAGCTCGGTGAGCAGCTCCTCGACCTCGTCGGGGCGCAGACCCCGGCCGTAGGTGTCCTCGTCGGGCGGTTGATAGCACTCGCCGTAGAGCAAGCGCCGCGGCGGCCGCGCGTCCTTGGGGACCTTGGCCTCGCCACCCGCCAGGCGCCTGGCCTCCGCGAAGCACCAGGTGAGCTCCTGCGCGTCCATCTCGAACGGCACGCTGAGGAGCAGCTTCCCGCTGGAGTCGAGCCAAACGTGCTGAGGGCTGGCCACGATGCCGTCCGCGTTCGCAGCCAGGATCTCCTCGCGCAGGGCAGCCTCGAGGAACTTGGCCTGCTCGCTGTCGAGCCCGCCCTGCTTGGCGCAGTCGCAGCGCTTGGCCGTGGTCGCGTCGCGGCAAGCGAGGAGGTTGACGGTGTCCTCGGCGGATGCGCGCACGCCCTTGTCCTTGTAGACCTTCTTCCAGAAGGCCTCGCTGCGCGCTTCCTTGTCCGCGTGGACCGCGATCAGCATCACGCGCTGCTCCGCGGCGGCACGGGCGCGGCCGGCCTCGTAGTCGACCTCCCAGGTGATGTCTGCAGCGGCGGGCGGGTTCGCAACCGTGGATCCGCCCAGGGCGGCCACGACGAGGGGCAGGGCAAGGAGGGTGCTCATGGGTTCAGCACAACTCTATCCAAGCGGCTGCCCGGGATCGCCTGCGAGCCCCACCAACGGCAACATCTGGCGCCCCCCTTACGAAGGGGTGCCCGCGATCGCACGGTCGGCGACGGCCCGGGCAATGGCCAGGTCCTGCACGGCGACGCCGGTCAGGTCGGCGAGCGTGACCTGGTCGTCCGCGGTGCGGCCGCCGCGCCCGGCGAGCACCTCGCCCAGCTCGAGCACCCTGGACGGATCGAGCAGCCCCTCGGCGACCGCGCGCGCGACCTCACCCCGGGACCGAGCCTGGTCGCGACTGTCGACCACGACCACCTCCGCGCTGGCGACCAGGCGCGCGGCGAGCTCCTGTTTGGTCTGGGTGTCCGAGCCCATGGCGGTCACGTGAGTCCCGGGGCGCACGTGCTCCAGCAGGGGCTCGGTGCTCGCGGTGGTCGTGACGATCAGCTCGCAGCGCACGCCGACCTCGGCGGGTTCGCTGGCCGGCCTGGCGCAGAAGCCCAGCGCCTCGAGGTCCGCGAGCAGCCCGTCGACGCGTTCTGCGTTGCGACCCCAGACAAGAACGTCGCGGCAGGGCGTGACGGCACGCAGGTGATCGAGCTGCAGCCGCGCCTGCGTGCCGGAGCCGAGCACGCCGATACGCTTCACGACCGGCGGCATCAAGGCCTCGGCCGCGACCGCGCCGGCCGCCGCGGTGCGCTGATCGGTCAGGCGACCCTCGTCGAGCAGCACCGCGCGCACGGCGCCGCCCTCCCGTTCGAAGAGCACCATCAAGCCGCCCGAAGGAGCCAGGCCGCGCTCCACGTTGCCGGGGAAGCCCGAGGCGATCTTGACGACGTAGTCCGGTTGCCCGCGGATGTACCCGTACTTGACGTGCACCTCGCCCTGGGGGTCGTCGAGCAGCAGCTCCCCCACGGGCGGCACGACCGCGCGCCCCTCGGAGTAGGCGACGAAGGCCGCGCGCAGGACGGCGCGCTGGTCGATCCCCTCGAGCGCGGCCTCGATCTGGGGCCAGGTCAGGACGTGGGTCACAGGAGCTCCTTGAGCCGCGCCCCATCGATGTTCGCGCCGCAGAGGACGATCGCGACCTGCTTGCCGGCCAGGTGCTCCGCCGCCGCCAGGGCGCCCGCGACCGCGGCACCGGCGGCGCCCTCGACCAGGGTGTGGTGCTGGACGACCATGCGGCGCACGCCATCCGCGATCGCGTCCTCGTCGACGAGCACGAAGCGGTCGATCGCGTCGCGACACATGGGGAAGGTGATCGTGTCCGCCTCCATGCCGCCGGCGGTGCCGTCGGAGAGGGTCGACGTCGACCACCTTGCCCGCGCGCAACGAGGCCTCCATGGCCGCGGAGTTCGCAGGCGACACGGCGATGATCTGCACCCTTGGCCGGACGGCCTTCAGGTAGGCGCCGATCCCGCTGATCAGTCCGCCGCCGCCGACGGAGACGACCACGGCCTCGAGCTCGGGGAGGTCCTCGCAGAGCTCGACCGCCAGGGTGCCCTGACCCGCGACGACCGCCGGGTCGTTGTAGGGCGAGACGTAGGCGCGCCCCTCGGCCTCGGCCATGGCGCGGGCGGCCAGCTCGGACACGAGGCAGTCCTCCCCGTGCAGCCGCACCTCGGCGCCCAGACCGCGGATCGCCTCGAGCTTGCCGGGTGTCGCGTTGGTCGGGGCGTAGACCACCGCGTCGATCCCGAGGTCCGCCGCGGCGCTGGCCACAGCTGCGCCGTGGTTGCCGGTCGAGGCGGCCACGACGCCCCGGGCGCGGGTCGCCGCGTCGAGCAGGAGCAGCTTGTTCGTCGCGCCGCGCAGCTTGAAGGAGCCGGTCCGCTGGAGATTCTCCAGCTTGAGGTGCACGTCCGCGCCGAGCTCAGCGGACAGCTTGGGGGAGCGCTCCACCGGGGTGCGGCGTACGCGCCCCGCGAGCCGCGCGGCGGCGGCCTCGACCTCTTGACGGACGTCCATGGCCGCGCAGGTTACGGTACGCGCCGTGAAGATCGCACCCTTCGAGATGGAGCGCTGGCAATCGCTCCACGAGCACGACGTCGAGCTGAACCTCTCCGACAGCGGGGTCCACCCCCTCTCCCTGCGGGAGCTGTGTGAGCTGTTCGAGGAGGAGGACACCCTCGAGGCCCTGCTCGACCAGGAGCTCGAGTACACCCAGACCAACGGCCGCCCCGCCCTGCGCGAGCGGGTCGCGGCCCTCTACCCGGGCGCCAACGCCGACCAGGTCGAGATCACGACGGGCGGCGTCGAGGCCAACTGCATCGCGGCCTGGACCCTGGTCGAGCGGGGTGACGAGGTGATCACGATGGTGCCCAACTACGGGCAGCTGCCCGGGCTGGTCGAGGGGCTCGGCGCGCGCGTCGTGCCCTGGGAGCTGCGACCTGATTGGGAGGCGCGGCGCTGGACCCTCGACCTGGACGAGCTCGCGAGCAAGATCGGGCCGCGCACGCGCATGCTCCTGCTCTGCAACCCCAACAACCCCACCGGCGCGGTGGTCGAGGAGGAGCGGATCAGCGCCATCGTCGCCCTGTGCGAACGCCATGGCGTGTGGGTGCTGGCCGACGAGATCTACTCGGGCTCCGAGTTCTCCGGACCGCCCGCCGCGTCGGTCTGGGGCAAGGGTGAGCGGGTCATCGTCACCAACAGCCTGAGCAAGGCCTACGGGCTGCCGGGCCTGCGCCTGGGTTGGATCGTCTCGAACGAGGCGGCGATCGAGGACTTCTGGACGCGGCACGACTACACGACGATCGGACCGAGCGCGCTCTCGGACCTGCTCGCCGAGCGCGTCCTGCGCCCGGGCAACCGGGCGCTGCTCATCAAGCGCACAAAGGACTGGCTGACCCACAACTACAAGCTGGTCGCCACCTGGCTGGCGCAGCGTCCGCATCTGGGGCACCTACCTCCGACCGCCGGCGCGATGGCCTGGGTGCGCTACGACGAGAGCGGGCACTCCTCGATGGAGCTCGCCGAGCGGCTGCGGCGGGAGCACAGCCTCCTGCTCGTCCCCGGCGAGCAGTTCGGCCAGGAGGGCTGGCTGCGCCTAGGGTTCGGCGCGACGGCGGCCCGTCTCGAAGAGGGCCTCATCCGGCTCGGCAGCGCGCTCGAGGGTCTACACGCCTGAGAGTGCACGTGGGGGTGAGTGCAGACCCTGCACCGCCACCCCGTGACGTGTTGCTTGGGAAGACCTCCACGCCCGAAGGGCGCCTGGGGTCCAACTGGCCCGGGCGGCCACACCGTGAGGTGGGGCGCCACGGAGCACCCTCGCCTCCGCAGTCGGCGTAGTGGCCCACAGGAGTCGCCCAGCGCGGTAGGCTTGAAGCCCCATGCGCCTCCTCAGCTGCCTCCTCTGTCTCTCCGCGCCCGTTCTGGCCCAGGGTCCGCTCATCACGGAACTCTGCGCGTCGAACACGAACGTGCTCGACGACGAGGACGGCGACACCTCCGACTGGATCGAGCTGCACAACCCCGGCGCCGCCGCGGTCGACCTCTCGGGGTGGTACCTCAGCGACGACGACGGCCAGTTGAACCTGTGGATGCTGCCGGGCGGCGCGCTCCTCGACCCGGGCGCGTTCCTTGTCGTGTTCGCCTCGGGCAAGGACCGCGCTGACGCGGCGGCCGAGCTGCACACCAACTTCAAGCTGGGCAAGGAGGGCGAGTACCTGGCGCTCGTGCGTCCGGACGGCGCGACCGTCGAGCACGCCTACCAGCCGAGCTTCCCGCCCCAGTACACGAACGTCTCCTACGGGCTGACCTTCGCTCCCGACGTGACCGGCGCCGAGTCCTTCTTCCCCGACCCGACCCCGGGCGTGGCGAACGGTGTGGGCGGGCCGCTCCTGGTCGACCCCTTGCACGCTCCGGGAGTGCCGCTGCCCGGTCAGGACGTCATCGTGCGGGTGTCCGCGCCCCAGGGCCTCGCGGCGGGCGGGACGATCAGCCTGCATCGCCGCATCAACTTCGAGGCCGAGGACAGCGTGCCGATGCTCGACGACGGCACCTTCCCGGACGTGGTCGCCGGGGACGGGATCCATGCGGCGCTCGTACCCGCGCACCTGTACCTCGAGGGTGACCTCGTGCGCTGGCGCATGGAGGCCGTCGACGCGACGGGCTCGACCCGGCTGCCCCCGTTCCAGGCGCCGCTGAAGAGCGCGGAGTACTTCGGGACAGGGGTGATCGATCCGAGCGGCCTGAACGGGTTACCGCTCTACGCCTTCTGGACCGACAACGTGGCGGCCTCGAACACGGTGGGCGGCACGCGCGCGTCGGTGCTCTACGACGGCGAGTTCTACGACAACGTCTTCATCCGCCGCCGGGGCGGCTCCTCCGCGGGCTACCCCAAGCTGAGCTACAAGTTCGACTTCAACCCCGAGCAGCGCCTGCGCTACGACGACGGTCCGAGGCACGACGAGCTCGACCTGAACACGACCTGGGCCGACAAGGCCTTCGTGCGTCAGCCGCTGAGCTACGAGCTCTACCAGCTCGCGGGGGTCCCCTCACCGGACAGCTTCCCCGTGCGCGTGCATCGCAACGGCGAGTTCTTCAGCGTGGCCATCTTCATCGAGGAGCCGGGCGAGGAGGCCTTCCTCGAGAACCACGGCAGGGACCCGGGTGGCGCGCTGTACAAGATGTACAACGTCCTCGACCAGCACAAAGGTGGCACGGTCGAGAAGAAGACGCGCCTGCACGAGGCGAACGCGGACCTCAAGCACCTGGTCGCGGGACTCTCGACCGACGACCCCGCCGCCCTCGAGGTATTCCTGTTCGACAACGTCGACGTCAACTCGGTGATGAACTACCTCGCCGCGACGTGGGTCATCCATGACAACGACCACGTCGCGAAGAACTACTTCCTCTACCGGGACAGCGATGGAACGCGGTACTGGGAGTTCGTGCCCTGGGACAAGGACCTGACCTGGGGCCGCAACTACACCCTGGCGGGCGGTGTGCTGAACGACACCCTCTGGGCGCGCCTCGATCCCTTCAGCCACCCGCTCTTCGGGGACCAGGCCCACCCCAAGAACGACGGCCCCTGGAACCGCTTGATCGATCGCATGTACCGGGTGCCGCGCATCCGCGAGATGTACCTCGCGCGCCTGCGCTCCTTCTGCGACGAGCACCTCGGCCCGCTCGAGGGCAGCGGTGAGCTGGCGTGGCCCGAGCGCCGCATGGGCGAGCTCTATGCGGCCATGGAGCGGGACGTCGCCCTCGACCAGCAGAAGTGGGGCATCCCCAGCTGGGGTCAACCCTACGACTTCCGCACGGACATGCTCCGGCTCGTGGACAACTACCTGCGCAAGCGCCGCTTCCACCTGTACGTGGATCACGGCCCGCCGGGCACGGGCCTGATTCCGCCCCCGAACCTGGTGCCGCCGATCTCGATCGGCGTGATCGAGGCCGAGCCGCCGAGCGGCTTGCAGAACCGGGAGTACTTCACCCTCGTGAACCCGGGCCCGGCCGCCGACCTGGGCGGCTGGCGCGTCGAGGGCGCGGTCGAGTGGGTCTTCCCCCCGGGCACCATGATCGGTCGTCAGGGCGAGCTGTACTTCTCGCCCAATCCCTACAAGTTCCGCCTGCGCGACACGTCACCGAAGGGCGGGGAGGGTCATCACGTCGTCGGTCCCTACGAGGACCGGCTCGACCCCGGCGAGACCCTGCGGCTCTACGACCGCAACGGCATGCTCGTGGACCAGCGCAGCTTCTAGTGGTGTGATTCACTCTGATGGGGCATTATCGACGGTTCGTACGGGATGCGCTGCAAGGCGCGCCG
>JAQBVH010000158.1 GCA_027623615.1 Planctomycetota bacterium
TACGGGCCGATCGACATGCCGCATAAGAGTGAATCACACCACTAGCTCTTGAGCTGGAACATGACGAGTCCGCGTGGGAGGCGGATCATCGTGTCCATGTTGATCTCACCGCCCTGGTCACGGCCCTTGAAGCGCAAGCGGATGTAGAACTGCAGGATCTGCAGGCGGTCCACCTCGTTCTCCTCCACCTGGTACAGCTCGTCGAAGGTGATGCCCTTCAGATCGATGTCCCCGTCCCGCGCCTCTTGGACCATGCCGTCGAAGGCCTCGCGATTCTTCGCGCGCACCTCGTCCGCGACCCCAGCCGCGCCGAGTTCCTGGTAGCTCTCGAGGAATCGTTCGGCGCTCGTGCTGTCGACCCCTTCGAGGCGCTCGGCCATCCAGTCGACGTCCTCCTCGCGCATGAGCATCGGCTCACACAAGTCGAAGCGTCCCTCGCGCAGCGCGCGAACCACGAGCTGCGCCGCCGCCTCCGCTGTGGCAGGCGCGGGCTGCGCGCCGCAGGACGTCAGCGCTGGGGAGACGAGCAGCGGGAGGCAGAGGAGCAGGGAGCGCTTCAGTGACAACAGTCTCCTCCATCAACGTCCTGCCCCAGGACCACCTTCGAGAAGTAACGGTGCTCGAAGTCCTGCCTCGGCACGATCGCGTCACCGCGGCCGCCGGCGCTCGCGTCGAGCAGGTTCCACATGGGCCAGATCGGGTCCACGTGACGGGGGTGGCCGCTCTCCATCGGGCGCCCGAGCAGCTCGGAACCCCAGGTGTGGTAGACGCCGTCATCCGTACGGCGGAACGCGTTCAAGATCGAGCACATGGCCGGGTCGGTCGCGTCGAATCCCGCGTAGTCGAGGATGAAGCTCGTCTCTCCGCCCGAGAAGAGAGGGATCGTCCAGCCGCGCTTCTCGGCCCAAGCGAGCAACTGCTGGGGGCCGGCGTCCGCGACCACAGCGATCGCCGTCGTCTCGTCCACCGCGTACCAGTTGGAGTTCATGCCGTCCACGAACGAGGTGCAGGACGGGCAGGGCGCGTCCCACTCCCTTCCGAACATCATCGTGTAGAGCAGCAGGTGCTCGTGTTCTCCGAAGAGCTCGGCGAAGGGCACCTGCGAGACCTCGCCAGCGCGCACCTGCTCGAAGCGGTAGTCGCCCCCGAGCTTGCCACCCAGGGGTAGCGCGCGCCGCTGCTGGGCCACCGCCTCGCTGTGGGCGCGCAACTCGACCTCCGCGTCGAGCAAGGCGTCGCGGCCGGTGCGGTATTCGTCACTCTCGTTCGGGAAGCGAAAGGGCATCAGACTCCTCGGTGCAGCGCCGTTGGCGGACGGGTCGAGTATACGCAGGTCAGGCGCTGGCCTGGGCAGCCATCGGGAGGCACAGCACACCTCGAGGCCGCGCCCCGACGATGCGCGTGCGTTGGACACGAGGTTGTCGACCACACGGATGGCCAGCGCCCGAGGCATCTGGACCATCACCTCCGGTCTGCAGCGCGGCGGCGACGCGGTCCTGGCGGCGAGACGAGCGCCTGCAGACCAGGACCAGGGTCACGGCCAGCGCGTGCGGACCAAGGGCCCAGGAGCGCAGGAGATCCGCCGTGCTGATCTGTGTCTCGAGTTCGCCGATACGGCGATCGAGGTCGGGATCCGCAGCGCTCTCTCGGGCAGGGGCCGGCGAGAGAACGAGAGCCGCGATCGCGAGGCCGTGCAGCATGTTGAGCAGGGACCGAACACCGGTCCCGGGTGGAGGAGAATTCAGGAGAGGCGCGACAAGGCAGGCAACGCAGACGTCGCGGGACCGCTGAGCAGCGATCTCGAGTCGTAGGAGCCGCGGGGATTGGAGAGATCCCCCCATCGCTTCGCCCTCCCAAGGCACGATGGGACGGCGGGATGTTGCGAGGGATCCCGCCCTGCCGGTGGACCTTCAAGCGACGGCAGGTGATCCGCGAGATCCGATGGACTGACGCCTGGCTGACGGAGCGGGCGCTATCTTCTTCCCCTTGCTCCCCCCCACCCACCTCGGCCCGATCCTCGCTGCGCCCGCGGATGATGGGCTCCGCCGTGCTCTCGCCGCAGAGCTGCGCGAGGACGGCGAGCCCTTCGGAGACTGGCTGGAGGTGCAGCTCGACCTCGCCGAACTCCCGGTCTGGCATCCCCACGTTCCGGGGTTGCGGGAGGCGGAGAAGGGGCTCTGGACGCAGCGCGGTCCGGAGTGGACCTTCGGCGCGGAGCGCCTCTCGCTCGGGTTCCAGCGCGGGCTCCCGAACCGCGTCGAGGGCACGCCCGCGGCGCTGATCGAGGAGCTCCCGCGCCTGCTCGAGCGCGCGCCGATCGACACGCTCGCGCTGGACCTCGACGAGGAGGCGTGTCCCGATCCGCACCTCGAGGAGCTGGCCGGCGTCGCGGCCCTCGGCCGGATTCGCCACCTGCGGCTCTACGAGAGCATCGTCGATCCGGAGCGGCTGGCGACGCTGCTCTCCGCGCCGGTGTGGGCCAACCTACGCGTGCTCGAGCTCGGAATCGGTGCGTGCGAGACCGAGGTCGTGCAGGCCCTCGCCCGGCGCCCCTTGCCGTTGACCCTGTCGGAGCTGCGCTGCGAGGGGCACATCAGCGGGATGGGCGATGGGGGCTGCCTGGCCCTCGCGCAGGCGCCCTGGCTCCCTCGCCTGCGCCGGCTCGACCTCAGAGGTCAGGGGCTGACCAACGCGGCGCTGACTCACCTTGCTGCGGCGCCGGGGGCGATGGCGCTGGAGCACCTCGACCTGACCTCGACGGGTTACGCGACGAACGAGATCACGGCCGCCGGCCTCGGCAGGTTGGTGCGCCGGCACTGGTTCGCTGGCTTGCGGAGCCTCGGCCTGCACGGGTGCCCGGTCGCCGCAGTGGTCCCGAAGGCGCTGGCTCAGGCGACGCACCTGCAGCGCGTGAACCTGGGGCGCACCGGCATGGACCCCGACCAGGTGCAGTTCATCGGAGGGATGCGCGTCTGGCATCACCTGGAGGAGCTGACGCTGTCGGGCAACGAGCTCGGGGCCTGGGGAACGCAGGTCCTCTCGGAGCGCTGGAGGCTCCCGGACGTGCTCGCGCTGCGCGGCTGCGGCTTCGAAGACGAGGCGCTCGGCTGGCTGGGTGCAGCGCAGCCGGCCTGCGCGCTGGACCTGCGGGACAACGCGATCAGCGCCACGGCATGGGACGAAGCGCGCCGCGAAAATAGGCTACCAGACGCGACGACCCTCGGCGTGCACGTCGATGGCTGGTCGCAGGATCAGGTCGACGAGCTGACGCGGGACTACGCGCGCCTCGACCTGTCGGGCAGGGTCAGTTCCCGATCGTGACCCTCACGCCGCGGTGCTTCATCAGCCACGCGGCAGCGCGGTCGGTGAGGGCGCCTTGCAGGAGGATGTCCTCACCGTCGACCGACGCGCCGCATCCGAGGCCCTGCTTGAGATCCCGCGCCAGGCTGGTGAGGTCCTTGGCGTTGAGCTCGAGTCCTGAGACCCTCGTGACGGTCTTGCCGCCTCGGCCCTTCTTCTCGCGACGGACGACGACCTGGTTGGTCGTACTCGCCGGTGGTTGGTCCGTCGTCGCTGCCGTCTTCTCTGGTTTCACAGACGGAGCTGGTTTGCCATCAGCGCGCAAGACCGCGAACGGGTTGTGGCTGAGACCTCTGGGCAGGTCGTCTCGAGGGGACTTGGACATGGTGGCAGCTCCCCGCATGCTGCCCGGTCTGGATTACTCGGACAAGTCCACGGTGACCGTGGTCTCTTCGAGCCCCTGCAAGTCAACGCCGCCGGTCCGCACGAGTTCCCCGACGGTCACGCGCCATTCGTAAGGCCCCTCGGGGGCTCCAAGCACACGGACCATTCCCTTGAGACCCGTGACGCTGGAACCCGGATCGGCTTGGACCTGCCCGGTGGCGATCCAGTGAGCGAAGTCATCGCCTTCGGTCGAGGACGAGATTCCAACGGTGGCACCGCTCACCGGGAGGCCGTTCTGGCGAACGACGAACTTCAGCGCGCCCCGCCGGCGAAGGGCGACCTCGACGAGCGGCGGGTCCGGAGACGCCGTCACGTTCACGGTCTCGGGCCACCAACCGTCTCCGCGGACGTGGACCTCGTAGGGGCCCGCGTCGAGGAGCTTGAATGAGACGTCTCCTTCCGGGCCAGTCGTCCTGTCGTGCTGAAGTGAATTGCTTCCCTGAGTTGCGATGGTCATGTTGACCCCCTGGAAACCGACGCCGCCGTGCGTCGCGCGGAGCGTGACCTGGTTGCCTCCTGTCAATTCGACCCGGGTGCGGCCTTTTCGACCTCCAGGCAACGGGCGCCAACTCGTGAGCCATCCGCTGTCCTGCCAGAACGCGGCCTCGAGGGCCTCGTCTTTATAGTGGCCGATGTAGAGCATGCCCTTGTCGTCCGTCCATTTTGCCGAACCAAGGTGACGGCGAGCGGCTCTCCGAATGAAGACCTTGACGTAGGGAACAGGCTGCCCGTCCGCGTCGACAACTTCCAATGTGCGGTCCCAGTCAGGTGAAGCCGCAACAGCGATAGGTCCCGCCCGGGCATCCGCTTCACTGAATGAGACCGTGCCCAGTCGCGCCCCGGTACTGTCCGAAGCGGACAGAACCCCATCTCCACCGGGATACATGTCGAACGAGGCGACCCCCCCATCGTCGATTCTCACGACTTGGTCGCTGGTGTCGTCCGAGTTCGGGATGTGCAGGAACATCCAGATGACCTCCGGCCGGGGCCCACCTCCTTCCCAATCGAACCGCCCTCGAAGAGGGGTCTTCGCGTGGATGGGAACCTCGACGACCCAGGGCACTCCCGGCAGAAGAAGGGCACCGACATCGATCCGCGAAGAGCTCTCCAAGTAGGCAGCTACGTTTACCAGGCCCCCACGCGACATAGGGATCACCGCCTCACCGTCCTCGTTGAGCGAGACTGCTTGCTGCGAAGTCGCCGCGTTGCAGGAAACCGTCAATCCAGCGAGGACCTCGGGACTCCCGGTGACCCGGACGATGAGGTCCTGAACTTTGGAAAGCCCGATCACACCGAAGTCACCTGACCCTGCGGCGCCCAGGAAGCGGGTCTCGTACCCAGGTGCTCTGACCTCGAGCTGATAGCCGGCCGCGGGAACCGTCAATTCATTGAAGGTCCCACTGCCCGCGGTGGTCACCCCAGGACCGATCAATTCGACCGTGGAGCCTGACTCCGCAAGCCAAACCTGGATCTGCGCCCCGCCGATCGGTAAGCCGGCGGCACTGTCCACGACCCGTCCGGAGGCACGTGTCCCCTCGACGAGTTCGAGGTCCACTGTGACGTCCTGTTCTGAAGCGGCATTGACCGGCTTGGGGATGCTCGCACAACCGTCCTCCGCAAAGGCAGCGATTCGAAATGGCTCTGCCGGAACCCGAGCAAGCTCAAACTTGCCATCTTCCGCTCGGCGAACTGGTTCCGTAGTTCGCCCGAGGATTCCACCGCCCCAGACGACGACGCGAAAGCTTGGCTCGGGCTCGCCATTGCGCGTCACTCGCCCGCTGATCGTCCCGCTCGGGCGTACGTTCACAACCAGGTCGCCGCCCACATCGCCAAAGATATCGAATGGGCCGTGCGACTCGTTGACGTATCCATCGGCCACCACCCGTACCCAGTGACGTCCTCGGGCGCAGTCTTCGAAGAGAGCTCTGCCCTCTCCGTCCGTTAGGCGCCTCACCTTTCTCCAGCCAACCTCGGTCTTCCAGAGCAGGGTCACCGGTAGGCCTGCGAGGCGCTCTCCGTCCTCGTCGAGGAGACGAAACACGACTTTGGTACCAACGACGAGATCCATGTCAACGACTGGCCGGTCGTCTGGTGTTCGAATTGAGGAATTGGTTGCGGCTGCGATGAACCCATCCCCCTCCAACCGGAACACGTAGTCGCCAGCTCCGACCCACGGAACGAGCACTGGGTGTTCGGACTTCCCGGCCGGGATCTCCGAGCTCACAAGGATCTCTTCGCCGGCACCTGCGGGCCCCCGCACGGAGACAACACCGTTTGGCCGGACACCCTCCGCCTGCCGCAATCGGAGCGTGGCCTCGATCTCTGGGCCACACTCGAGAACCACCTGCCCGTCAACATCCCGAAGCCTGCCCCACCAAATCGGGGAACTTCCATCTGCACTCTCAGCGCGCAGAGCGAACATCCCCGGGAACGGAGGCAGGTCGCAAGTACCGTCAGCCTGGATCTGGTAGCTGAGTGTCACCAGCGCCAACCCAGCCGGAGCAGCGACCCTCGCCGTGAAGGAGATCGCGCCCTGTGCAACGGGCACACCTTGGAAGGTGACGAGAGCAGAGAGACCTGGGTGCTCTACGACCGTTACTAGTGGGTGCGCTTCGAGATCTTCTTCCCGGAAGGCCGTCGCAAGGAAGGTCGGCCCGTAGGCAAGCAAGTACTCATCGTCCCCTGAGGGCAGCAGGCCCTGCAGTGGGAACGTCCCTTCAGCAGTATCCGTTTCAAAGGCTGGTCTTGCAGCCTCGCCCCAGCGCTCATGGTTGCCTTCGATCGGGGCAGCAACGAAGGCCACCCGCGCCACATGGGCCTGGCCAAGCACCAAAGGTCCATCCTGGTAGCGGAGCTTTCCACGAGCCGTTCCAGCGATGGCGCGGCTTGCCCCATGACTCGTTGGGTCACTCTCCGCTTCGGAGCCGCCGCCCCGCTTCGAATCAACGGCCGTATTGAGCCGCTCGTCGGCAGCCCCAGTCCCTGGGCTGGTGACCGGATCAGCTCCTTCGGGCGGCGGAAGCCTCCGATATGCGAACAGCGAAACCAAAACAGCTACGAGGAGGAACCACCATCGGGCTTTCATGGCATCCGGAGGGTCTGGCCTACCCAGGCAACTCGGTGATCATGGTCATGGGCAGTTAGCCGCCGCCGCCACCGCTACCCGGGTTCCCGGACATGCCCCGACTACCTTCGTCAGGGGGCGGCGTTTGACCGGTGGAACCTCCACCACTTGAAGTCGCTTCTGCCCATTGGGCGACCCCCCACAGAAGAACACCAACTGCAATCGCGATCTTAGCCAAACGCCGCATGGAACACCTCCGTCGACACGGGACCTAGCTTTGTGGGTATCGGGAGACTCGTGATATCCGACGCTCCACGACAAAGGGCGAGTATCTCGCAGAAGCGTTCGATGTCTGGATGACCGGAGGGCCAGTCTTGATCAA
>JAQBVH010000159.1 GCA_027623615.1 Planctomycetota bacterium
CAGCGTGGCCGGTTGACGGCTGCCGGCAGGTATCTATCATCTCGCGCTTCTCCACGGGTGACACCCTCCCTCCCGATCTCCCGTCTCTTCCTGATCACGACGCTCGGCCTGGCTGCGTGCCGGGCGACGACGGAGGAGATCAAGCCGACCTGGGCGCCCGTGGTCGAGGCCCGGATGGGGACGATGGAGATCTGCTCCTACTCCGAGGAGCTCTGGTTCGGGAGTACGCCGAGCGCCGCCGATCTCGAACTCGCGCAGCGGCGAGGCTTTCAACGCGTGATCGATCTTGGTTGCCGCGCGGGAGCAGACCTCGCCGCCGTAGCGGCCGAGCTTGGCATGGCGTGGGAGGTCATCCCTGTCCTCGCTGGGGACCAGCTCCACGACGTGCAAGTCGATCATGTCCTCGAACTCCTGCGCACCAATTCGGAAGCCCGCACGCTGATGGTGTGTGATGATGGAGGGGCAAGCGCCGCGCTCTTCGCCATTCACCGCGTGGTTCAAGCGGGGATGTCCCTGGACGAGGCGCTCGTCGAAGCGCGTCGTTCCGGGCTGCGCTGGGTGCCCGGAGCCCGGGACGTGCGCGCACAGGTCGATCGCCTCGCGGTTGACCGAGTCGCGCCCTGAGTCGTTTCGGGCGAGGGCCCTTCCTGGCAGCCATCAGGTGGCGCTCGTCATCAAGTCGTCATTGGCGGATTGTCAAGAACCGACTAAGGTTGGAAGTCGCCAAACGCCATGGACCGCACCCTCTTCTCCCGCTACGAGCTCAAGTACTGGCTGCCTGCAAGGCTGGTACCCGAGGTGCGTGCCCACCTGCGGCCCTTCTGCCGGCCCGACCGCTTCGCCCGCTTCCGCGCCGGGAATCAGTACACCATCGGCAGTCTCTATCTGGACAACCCGGCCTTCGACCTCTACCGGTCGACGTTCGAGGGTCACCACAACCGGTTCAAGCTCCGCATCCGCGCCTACGACGACGACCCGTCGAGCCCGGTCTTCTGCGAGATCAAGAAGCGCTCGAACCAGGTGGTGCGCAAGCGTCGGGCGATGGTCAGCCGAGACGTCGTGGCGCGCTTCCTAGCGGGTGAGGCCGTCGAGACCGTCTCGGACGACTTCCGCGAGTTCGTGCAGGCCGCCAGGCGCATCGGCGCGCGGCCCGCGATCCGAGTTCGGTACCAGCGCGAGGCCTACGAGTCTCGGACGGGGGACCCCGTCCGCGTCACCATGGACTCGGCCGTCATGCACGTCCCCACGGTCTCGAGCAGCCTCGCTGTTGGCGGCCCCGGGTGGCAGACCACGCCCACCGAAGGGCTGATCCTCGAGGCCAAGTTCACCGACAGAGCGCCGAGCTGGGTGACGGGCATGATCCGCAGCCTCGGTCTCGAGCGCACGTCGATTCCCAAGTACGCCCTCTCGCTGGAGGAGGTCATGAGCCTGCGCGGCCGTGGGCCTTGGAACGGACCTCGCCGCGCACAGATGTGATGGACCACTTCGAGCAGATATTCGGCCGCCTCGGCCCGACCGGTCAGGTGGGCCCTCCGACCCTGGAGGGCATGTTCATCTCCCTGCTGCTCGCGTTCGCGATCGGACAGGTGATCGCCATCGTCTACGCCCGCACCCATCACGGGTTGTCCTACTCGCGGTCGTTCACCCAGTCCCTCGTCCTGCTCGTGATCATCGCGGCGTTGGTCATGTTCGTGATCGGGGACGACGTGGTGGCCGCCTTCGGGTTGATCGGGGCCCTCGCCATCATCCGCTTCCGCAACGTGCTCAAGGACACGCGCGACACCGCGTTCGTGTTCATGTCCCTGGTGCTCGGGATGGCCGTCGGCGCAGAGCGACATGGCATCGCCGTCGTCGGCGGGTCCTTCCTGCTCATGGCCGCCATCTGGTTGCACGTGATCAGGTTCGGCACCAACGGCTACTTCGACGGGCACCTCTCGTACCGCACCCAGCAGGCTGCGGAGGAGGCGGTTCGGCAGCTGCGCCAGCTGATCTCGGCCTACTGCCGCAAGGTGGTCACCGTGACGGTGCACGACGGCGGCGGGGTCGTCGAGCACGTCCTTCAGGTCCGCCTCCGCGACCGGAGCCGAGGCGGAGAGCTGCTCGACCAACTACGGGAGGTCGAGGGCGTTGACGACGTGTCCCTCGTCCTCCGCGACGACCACGCGGAGCTCTAACGATGCGTAAGGTCCCGATTCCCTTCGACCAACGGCTGCTCGACCTCCTTCGGGGGCCGGTCGCGCTGCTCGTGTGGGTCGCGGCGGTCTCGACCGCGATGTGGCTGCTCCTCGAGCGGCCCCAGCCCGTCACGCATGTGGCTTGGGTGCCGACCCTCGTGCGCGAGGAGACCGCGCCCGCCGCCGGAACGATCGAGGTGCTCACCGTGCATCGGGGGCAATACGTGCAGGTCGGTGACCTGATCGGACGCTTGGACGATCGCCCGCTGCGGGCGCGGTTGGCCACCGAGATCGCGCGGATCGAAGAGCTCCGGGCACGCGTGCATTCAGCCGAGCTCAGCGCTGCGGACGACCTGGCGCGCATGGGCCAGGGTTTGGAGCTGGCCCAGCAGAACGAGGTTCGCCGCTACGCCGCAGACCTGAGGCGCTACCAGGGCGACGAGACGGCCCTCGCCGTCCAGCTGCTCGAGGTCGCGGTCGACCTCTCCACGATCACGATCGAGATCGAGCGCCTCGGTGTTCGGCTCGAGCGCGCCAAGAACCTGGTCGACGATGGCATCGGGCCCCTGGCAGAGGTGCAGGACCTGACCTTCCGCGTGAGCCAGGCCCAGGCCGAGCTCGAGCGCAAGGGGGACCTGCGCGAACGCCTCGAAGAAGAACGCCTCGCCGCCGCGCAGCGCCTGGCGGCCTTCGAGTCCCAGGCGCCTCCCGGGCTGCGTGCCCTCGTGCCCTCAGACACCATCGGTGGGCTGCGCGCGGCCGTTCTCGTCCAGGAGCTAGTCGTCGCGGAGCTCGACGTCGCGATCGAGGGCTTGACCCTGACCGCGTCCACCGAGGGCATCGTCCAATCGATCACGCGCGGCGAAGGCAACACCGTGCGCGCGGCAGACGTGATCTTCACGACCCTCGCGCCGCCGACCGGCGAGGCGATCCTGTTCATCGACGCCGGAGTGGCCCACGCGGATAACCTGGGCCAGCGGGTCGAGCTGCGCCGCCAGGGCGTCCCGGAGCTGGTGGTCGAATCGACGATCACGTCGCTCGCGCCGACGATCGAGCTGTTACCCGAGCGGCTCTGGATCGCCCCCGACGAGCCCCGCTACGGCCGGGCGGCGCGGGTGCCCCTGGATCAATCTGGCCGGTTCCTGCCCGGCGAGATCCTGGGCGCACGCTTCCTGGAATAGCAGCTGAGCCGCCGGCCGCCGCAAAGGGTGGCGCAGCGGCTCAGATGGTTCCCACGTCGCAGCCCTCGCTCGCGGCTGAGGGCCTCGGTGCGACCCTAGTTGCGCGAGGGGAAGACGCCCACCAGCGCGATGCACCAGTTGAGGGTCTGGTAGGGCATGCGGTTCTCGTGGGCCTGGCTGCCGCCAGTGTTCGTGATCATGCCCGAATCCATCTGCTTGTTCTTCGCGGATCCGTAGATGTCGTCTGCGCTGCGCGAGGGGGCGGGGACGTGCCCCGCCGGGACGGCCTGGTCGCCCTGGCCCTCCGAGCAGGCGACCCCGTGGGCGTGGGAGGGCATCTGTGCGGTGGTCAGGGTGACGGTCTCCGTGCCTCCCTTTGACCCAAGGTTGTAGGAGCTGAGCCCGGGGCCGTTGCCGTGGTGGACGGGGACTCGACCGCGCAGGTCCGGCAGGCCGAACGTCGTCCGGCCGTCTCCGCCGTAGGTCGTACCGAGGATCGAGAAGAGCGCCGAGTTCTGGGCGATCGAGATCAGCGCGCCGTCGCACTGGGCCCAGCCGCGAGGCGGGAAGTTGCCGCCGAAGAGCATCAGTTGGCCAATGAAGGGTTCCATGGAGGTGCAGGCTTTCTGTGAGGGGGGCTAGAGAGTGTTCGAGGTCAGGCGTTGACGAGGGCCATCGGCGCGTGCGTGCCGGGCGCCCAGATGTACAGCTCACCGTTCGGGTCGAAGCTGAGCTCGAGGGGGGCAACAGGGTCGCCGCCAGGACCAATGGGCAGGAAGCGCTCGAGGAAGCGTCCTTCCATGTCGAAGACGTGGATGAAGCCGGTCGCGGCCTCACCGACGCAGACCCGGCCGTGGCCGTCGATCGCGATCGCGCGGGGCATGAGCAGCTGGCCCTCCCCGGCGCCGTGCGAGCCGTAGGTACGGACCACCTCGCCCTTGTAAGAGAGGACGACGACCCGGCAGTTGCCGGCGTCGACCACGTGCAGGTTTCCCAGCGGGTCTTCCGCGAGGGCGCACGGCCCGTTGAGGGGGTTCTGCCCGTCGCCCGTCAGTCGCGACGCCGGCTGGCCATCCGCGGTGAACCGCTGGACGGCGTGACCGGCGACGTCGCAGGCAGCGAGGTGTCCGTTGCGCAGCACGATGACTCCGCGAGGCCGTCTCATCCCGCCGACGTCGCCGAGCCGAAGACCCTTGGCGTCGAAGATGACCACCCGATCATTGCCGTGGTCTACCACGTAGAGACGACCGTCCGCACCGACCGCCGCGTCGATGGGGAAGTTCACCTCCGAGGCCCGGTCGCCGAGGCTGGTGAACGAGGCCTCGACGGTCTTGTGCTCACCGCGGTGGACCGCGTGGGACTCGGGATCGAGCACGAACCGGGAGCCGTTCGGACCGAAGATCAGGTGCTCGCTGCCGACCCGGTAGGACGGCCGCCCGGTCGCGGCCAGCTGGCCGACGGCCTTGTCCTCGTCGGTCGACGAGCAGCTCAAGCCTGGGATTGCCAGCACACTCACGCCCAGGGACGTGTGGTGCAAGAACGTACGACGCTTCATCGCCTCCTCCTTGTTCGAGGCGCGCCGGTGGAATTGCCGTTCGGAGAAGGCGACCGGCGCGGCGTGAAAATGCCATGCGGACTGCGCATAGGAAGTCCGAAAGGTGAGTTCTTACGAACGCTCGGGGAGAGCGTCCCCTCACGCGCCGTCCGCGGCCAGCTCGACCAATTCGCGCATCACGGCCGCGACGCGTAGGGCCTCGGCCTCGGTCAGACAGGAGGGCGGCAGCGCGTAGAGCACGTTGCCGAGGGGGCGTAGCAGCACGCCGCGCTCGATGGCGGCGGCGCGCAGGCGCGGCGCCATGGAGGCGAGGTAACCCTCCTCGCCGCCGGCCAGATCCAGGGCCACGGCCCCGCCGCAGCGGCGCAGATCGCGCACGGCGGGGTGCTGCGCCAGGTCATCCAGGGCGCCGTGAATCGTGCGACCGATCGCATCGAGGCGACCGGGTGTGTCCTCGCGCTCGAGCACCTCGAGGCTCGCCAGAGCCGCCGCGCAACCGACCGGGTTGGCCGTGAACGTGTGCCCGTGAAAGAAGGCGCGCGCCCGCTCGGGGGAGAGGAACTCCTCGAAGATCGCCTCGGTGGCGAGGGTGACCGAGAGGGGGAACATGCCGCCGGTCAGACCCTTGGCCAGGCAGAGCACGTCGGGGCCGATCCCCGCAACCTCGCAAGCAAAGCGAGCGCCGGTGCGACCGAAGCCGGTCATGACCTCGTCCGCGATCAGGGGCAGGCCGCGTTCGTCGCAGGCGGCACGTACGGCGCGCAGCAGCTCGGGCGGGTGCATGCGCATCCCCGCCGCGCCCTGCAGCAAGGGCTCGACCAGGACGCCCGCGGCGCGCTCGCCGAGCTCGTCGAGGGCCGCGACGATGGCCTCCGCGCGGACCGGCACCCGCGCCGCCTCGAAGCAGAACGGCGTGAAGGGCAGGAAGAACGGGTCGGGGTCACCGACTGACATCGCGCCGAAAGTGTCGCCGTGGTAGCCGCCTTCGAGGGTGACGAGCACCTTGCGCCCCGGCTCACCGCGCAGCACCCAACGCTGCAGGACCATCTTGATCGCGACCTCGACCGCGGTGCTGCCGTCGTCGGAGAAGAAGACGCGGGTCAGCTCACCGGGGGTGAGCGCGGTCAGGCGCTCCGCGAGCTCGATCGCCTTCGGGTGGGTGGCGCCGGCGAAGAGCACGTGATCGAGGCGCCGAACCTGCTCGCTGATCGCGCGCGCGATGTCTGCCTGGCCGTGGCCGTGCAGGGTGGCCCACCAGCTGGAGATGCCGTCGAGGATGCGCCGACCGCCCTCGAGCTCGAGGTACGCACCCTCGGCGCCGACGACGACCAGGGGCTCCGGCTCGGTCTCGTGCTGGGTGTAGGGGTGCCAGCAGACGCGTGCGTCCCGGTCGATCCAGCTGCTCGTCATGGCCGCAGCTCGCTCTCTACGACCCATGCCTGCAACGCCTCGGGGGTCAGCGGGTCGAGCCAGGGCAGCTCGTAGGGCTCGAGACCCGTGCGCCGAGCGAGGGTCGCGCGGTTCGCGGGGTGGGGGTCACCGACGAGCACGAGGGCGCGCGGGCGCAGGCCGCGGCGCGCCAGAGCCTCGAGCGTCAGCTGGGTGTGGTTCAGGGTGCCGAGACCGCTGCGGGCGACGAGCACGACCTCGGGTCGATGGCGCGCGAGCCAATCCGCCTGCAGCACGTCATCGGTCAGCGGCACGTGCAATCCGCCAGCGAGCTCGATCACGACCGCGCCGGGCTGGGCGCGCAGCGCGCGCAGGGTCTGGTCGAGGCGCGCGACGTCGACCTCGTCGCCCTCGGCCTGGGCCGCCTCGTGGGGAGCAGCCGGCAGGGCGAAGTGGAAGTCGGGCCGGCGCGGGCAGGGCACGCCGGAGAGTGCCTCCACGGTCGACGTGTCGTCGTCGTCGCCGGTCTGGACCGGCTTCCAGTAGCTCGCGGGGCCCGCGTCCGCGAGGGCCCGCAGCAGCGCGGCGGACACGACCGTCTTGCCGATACCCGTGTCCGTGCCGACGACCACGATCGGTCGCCCTGGCGCGGGAGGTGTCACCGCGACGCCGGGCGCAGGGAGCTTGCGTGCCAGCAGCGCCTTGGCCAGGTTCGCGATCTGGTCGGTCGTGTTGAACGCGTGGGTCACCACGCGCAGGCGCGCTGTGCCGGGCGGAACGGTGGGCGGACGCACGGCGCGCAGCTCGAAGCCCGCGCCCTGCAGGG
>JAQBVH010000160.1 GCA_027623615.1 Planctomycetota bacterium
GTAGTCGTTGCCGACCAGTCGCAGGACGCCACCCAGCGCGATCAGGGCAATCAGCAGCACGAACACTCGCATGAGTCACGACCCTAGCACGGACTCAGGCGGGCGGGCGCCGCGCGCGGAGGCAGTGCACCCTGCGTCCGACGGAATGGCTACTTGCGCCGGCGCCGGTTGCGACGTTGGGGCACCTCTCCCCGTTCGACGTCGCCCTTGAACTTCGCCAGCAGCTCGAGCAACTGATCGGTGTAGGCCTCGAGCTGCCAGGCCAGGATTCCCTCGACCGCGGCCAGGGCCTCGGCGTCGGCCGGCCGGGCGATGGCGAGCCGCAGCATCACGTGGCGATTGAGCAGGTAGCTCGACTCGATGCCGACCTTCTCAGCCACTCCCTTGCGCCACTTCTTGAGGCGGTCGTAGAGCTCGAGGCCGACCTCGTCGAGGACGTCGGTGCCGTCCCGCTTGGGCAGGGCCGGGACCTGGTCGAGCGGGCCCTTGTCCCTGGCGGCTCCGAGGGCCTCCATCACGCGCCGGCCGAAGCGGCGCACCATGCGCGGCGAGAAGCCGTGCACCGAGTCCAGCTGCTGCTCCCCTTCGGGCCGCAGGCGCGCGAGCTCGAGCAACACCTGGTTGTTCATCACCCGGAAGGGCGGCACGTCCGCTTCGGAGGCCATGGCCTCGCGCAGGGCGAACAGCTCGCGCAGGGCCTGGCGCTCGACCGGCTTCATGGCGCGCGCGCCCTTGATGCGCACGAACTCATCAGGCGAGAAGGACACCGGCGACGGCTCGAGCTCCTCGAGCCTGCGGCACTCCCCCTCGAGGATCGGCATGCGGTCCATCTCCTCGAGCCGCGCCTGCAGCTTGTGCATCAGGGGCACGAGGAAGCGGGTGTCCAGCCGCGCGTAGGCGATCTGCTTGTCGGTCAGGGGCCGCGCGGCCCAGTTCGAGCGCTGCTGGGACTTGTCGAGCTCGACGCCGAACTCGGATTCGATCACCGAGGCCAGACCCGGGCTGGTCGAGCCCAGGGAGGCTGCCGCCACGCGGGTGTCGAACAGGTTGCGGAAGGTGAAGTCGTACTCCCGCTTGAGGATCAGGACGTCGTACTCGCCGTCGTGGAAGACCTTGATCTTGTCGGGGTCCGCCAGGATCTTGCCCAGGAGTGAGAGCTCCACCCCGTCGGCCAAGGGGTCCACCAGGTAGTCCCGGTCCTCGACCGTGATCTGGATCAGACAGACCTTTTCCCGGTAGCTGAAGAAGGAGTCGGCCTCGGTGTCGACCGCGATCTCTGCCTGGCGCTCCAGGTCGTCCATCAGCCTGGCCAGCCCCTCACCGTCCTGAATCAGGATCGGGGGAGGGAGGTCAGGAAGGGTCATGGTCTGGACTAAAAAGCAACCCCCCGCTCGAGCGGACTCGGGGAGGGGGGCCGTTGTGCGGAGTGGCGAGGGCGACGAGACTTGAACTCGCAACCTCCGGCGTGACAGGCCGGCACTCTAACCAATTGAGCTACGCCCCCGCTGGAAGGGCGCGAAGTCTACTGGGGAGAGGGCAAGGGGGGAACCCGCTGGAGACAGTTTTTCAGGGCATCTAGAAGCCGGCCCCAGGCCGTCCCAGGGGTGGAGGACCCCGGTGCCGAGAGATTGGTCCAGGGGCCGCGGCAGGCCCTCCTGCCCGCAGGGGACCCTGGAGTCGCCAAGGCCATGCGGCGGGAAGAAGGTCGGCGACCAGGTCGCGGTCGAGCTGGAGCGAGACGGAACAAGCGAACGGGTCGAGCTGTTGCTGCGAGACATGGGCGGCTGAGCCTCGAGCAAGAGGAGCGCCCGTCGCTCGATCGGGGGACGGCCCGCGCCGACGGCCCGCGCGAACACCTCGAATGAAACCTCGGGCGCGCACACCCCAACAACCCGACCGGGTCTTCATGCCGCCGGGAGCCCACCCACCGATGCCCATCAACCGCCTCCTCCTCGCCGCGGGCCTGGCTGCCAGCGGACTCCTCGTCTTCGGCTGCCACACCTCCGGCAAGGCACCGCCGCACGAGTTCTCGAACGAACGCGCCGCCACGACGCCCCTGCCCGCGCGCCTGCGCACGAGCGCGGAGCACGACGCCGCCCGCGAACGCGTCGGCGAACCGTACGTCCTCGAGTGCCACGTGGCCGACGGCGGCGCCTTGCTCTACTACGGCGGCGCGCACACTCGCGACTCCAGCGCTCCGCAAGTCGCAGACATCCGCGAGCGCTGGGCGGCATTCGCGCCGACCGTGGCGCTGTGCGAGGGGCGGCAGGGTCGCCACTACTGGGGCTTTCTGGTCGAGCCTTTCGCCGGTCTGCCGGAGCCAACTCTCGTGCACAAGCTCGCCCGACGTGACGGGGTCTCGGTCGTGTCCCTCGAGCCGGAGTACTTCGACGAGGTTGCCGCGCTCCTGCGCCGCTTCGATGCACCAGAGGTCGCCCTGTACTTCTTCCTTCGGGTCTACACGAGCGAGGCCGGCGGCGCGTCGGACGAGGACCTCGCGCGTCAGCTGCTCGCGAAGCGCACGGACGTGGATGGCCTGCGAGGCGCCATCTCGACCCTCGACGACGTCGACCGAGCCTGGGCGCGGGCCGCGCCGGAGCGCGGGGACTGGCGAACACTCACGCAGGAGCCGCGGGACGGAGTGCTCGCCGAGCTCTCGGATGCCTCGCGGGCTGCGCGCGGCGAGCACATGGTGCGCGTCCTGCTCGACCTGACCTCGCGCGGCGAACGCGTCTTCGCCGTGGTCGGGAGCGGACACGTCATTCGGCAGGAGTGGGCCCTGCGCGTCGGGCTCGGGTCCACTCCTGCCTGGGATCAGCCTCCGGCCAGCGGACTCTGAGACCCGACTCCGTACCTACCCCATCCGCACCGCGCGTACCCCGTCGACGCGGGTCGTGCGCCACATCGGGTAGAGCGCCGAGAGCAGGGCGACGATCACGCAGCCGAGGAAGCCCCACAGCGCCCAGAGGCGCGGGCCGACGTGCGGGAGGTCGAGGCCGACCAGGCTGCGCAGGGAATCGACCACGACCTGGGTCAGGCCGAAGCCGATCGCGGTGCCCAGCAGGCCGCCGACCAGGCCGACGACGAGCGCTTCGAGCAGGACCATGCCCGCGAGTTGCCCGCGGCTCGTGCCCAGGGCCTTGAGCACGCCGAGCTCCTTCGCGCGCTCGAGGGCGGCGAGGAGCTGGCCGTTGAGGACGCCGAGGCCCGCGAGCACGGCGGTCAGGCCGAGCAGCACGTCGAACAGGATGAAGTCCTTGCGGATGTCGCGCAGGTGCGCGTCGAGGACCTCCGCGCCGGAACGAAACTGGATGCCGCGCATCTGGCCGTGGAAGTCAAAGACCGCGGCCTCGACGATGCTCTGGTCGGTCCCCGGCTCGACGGAGATCGCGACCTGCACGACCGCGTCGGTGGGCATGCAGTAGAGATCCTCGAGCAGGTCGTCCGCAACGAGGCCGTACATGCGCTCATCGGGATCGGGGAAATGACCGTAAGCATCGGTGATCGCGACGACCTTCACGCGGCGCTGCTGCTTGCTGTCCCGGTTCTCGAAGATCTTCTCCATCCCGACCTCGAGTCCGGCGTCCTCCGCGAGCCGCCGACTGATGATCATGCCGGTGCCGGCGCGCAGCGCCTCCACGAGCTCGGCATCCGCGGCCAATGGACCGAAGCGCGCCAGCTCGTCCACGTCGACGCCTTGCACGAGGTAGGGCTCGTGCCGGGCGATGCCCCCCTTCTCGACCGCGACCACACCGGGATAGTCGTGGAGGCGGCTCGCCAGCGCGGCGAAGTTCGCCGGCGGCATGTTGCGCACGAAGACCTTGTCGAGGACGGCCTCCGCCGCCCACTGATCGACCTCGCCCGCGAGGCTGTTGGTCATGCCCTTGAGACCCACGAAGCCCGCGGTCACGAGCGCCAAGGCTGCCGTGCAGACGCCGATGCGCGCCGGCGCCGCCCGCACGGCGCGCGCCGTCATCCGGCCCGCGAGGGGCCAGAGCGCGGTGAACGGCCGCGTCACCGCCGAGCACACCCCGGCCAGCACCGCGGGCATGATCAGCGACAACACGATGACCAGCGACAGGAACCCGAGCGCCCCCAGGAGCGTCGACATCATCTCGGTCGACATGCCCCCGGTGACCGGCAGGACCACCATGTAGAGGCCCGGCAGGACCACCGCCAGGAGCAGGGCGTAGAGCAGGTGGAAGCCGGCGCGCGAGCGTCCTTGTAGCGCGTCGCCCTCGCCACGTAGCACCGCCACGGTGCTCGCGCCGCGCAGGGTGAACAGCGGATACACCGAGCCGATCAGCGCGATCGCGAACCCGATGCCGGCCAAGGCTCCGACCGTGCCCCAGGGGATCAGGAAGGTCTCGATGTGCTTGCCGGTCCCCAGGGTCGTGATGCCGAGGACGAGCAGGCCCTTGGCCAGGGCGAGTCCGCCCAGGGCGCCGAGCAGCGCGCCCACGAGGGCGAGCACGACCGCCTCGAGCAGGAACACCCGTCCGATCTGGCCCTTGGTCGAGCCGAGAGCGTGGAGGGTGCCGACCTCCTTCATGCGCTCCTTCAAGGACATCGAGAGCGTGTGGAAGATCACGTACAGGCCGAGCACGAGGGCGAGCAACCCCGCCATGCGCACCCCCATCCGGAAGGCCTTCTCGTCCGCGGCCTGGCCGAGGATCGCCACGTCACTGACCTCGCCGCCGACCCGCGCCAAGCTCGCCTTGAGCTTCTCTGGCTCGACCGTCTCGTCGCGCGTCGCCCACACCATCGGGTGGACCTGGCCGCTGTCGTAGAGCTCGACGCCGTTCGGGTAGTCGACAACGACGACGTTGCCCGCCGTGCGACGTCCGAGGGCCTCGCGGGTCAGGATGCCGACCACGCGGAAGTCCCACTCGACCGGACTGTCGGCCCGGTTGCGGCGCTCTACGAGCTGGCCGTTCTCGCAGACCTCGTTGCTGACGCGCTTGGGCCGCGACAACCACAGCGTGCTCCCGATCTCGAGGTCGAAGCGCTCTGCGGTCGTCTGACCCACCAGCACGTGGCGGCGTCCGTCGACGGCCAGGTGCTCGCCCTCCGCCAGGGAGTACACGTCGAGCGCCGGCGCGTTGAGGGCGTCGATCCCGAACAGGCGGACGCGCTCGCGGGCCTCGGGATCGTCCTGGACGACCTCGCTGATGGGCTCGAGGCGCGCAGTTGCGTCCTGCTGGAAGTAGCGCGCGGCGAGGGACACTCCCTCGACCTGGTACAGCTCGGTCGTATCACCCCGGCCCGAGGGCATGCGCATCTGCACGTCCGGGTTCCCGTCACGTCCGAGGCCCGCGCGCAGGCCCTCGACCGTGTTGAAGTCGAGGACGACCACGCCGACGACCGTCGCCACACCGAGCGCGATGCCGAGGGTCGAGAACAACGTACGCCCAGGCCGCGAGAGCAGGCTGCGGCGCGCGAGGGTGAGGGCGAGGCCCATCTAGATGCTGAGGCCCTTGAGGGCCTCGTGCACGTCCTCGACCGAGAGGTCCGGACCGCCCAGCTCCGTGTCCGGCGCGAGCTCACCGTCGACCAGGAACAGGACCCGGTCGCCGAAGGCGGCGTCGCGCGGGTTGTGGGTCACGAGCAGCACGGCGCGGCCGTCCTCGTCGCAGCAGCGACGCAGGAGCTGCATGACCTCGGCGCCCGCCTTCTGGGACAGGTTGCCGGTCGGCTCGTCGCAGAGCAGCAGGGGCTGGGAGCCCATCAGCGCGCGCGCGATCGAGGTGCGCTGCATCTCGCCGCCCGAGAGCTGGTGCGGGAAGGCGTCGAGGCGCGCCTCGAGCCCGAGCCGCGTGGCGAGGGACTGGACCCGGTCGTGCACCGCCGCGTCCACGCCCCTGCCGTCGATCGCGATGGGCAACGAGATGTTCTCGCGCACGGTCAGGTTCGGCAGCAGGTTGAAGAACTGGAAGACGTAGCCGACCTGGGAACGGCGCATCAACGTGCGTCGCCGTTCGGGCAGCTGGGCCAGGTCCTGACCAGCGAGGGCGACCGAGCCGGAGGAGGGCTGGTCCAGGCCGGAGAGCAGGTGCAAGAGGGTCGACTTACCCGAACCACTGGGCCCCATGATCGACACGAACTCGCCCGGATGCACCGCGAAGCTGACCCCGCGCAGGATGGGGATGCGCTGCTCCCCCTGTTGGTGGAACTTGAACAGCTCGCGGGCTTCGACGACAGCGCTCATGGGCAGAGGGTAGCGGCGGTGGGTTCCGTCCGGGGGGGGCGTCGGGTGGAATGGGCAGGCCGATGGACCGCCGCACCCTGCTGAAACACACGGCTCTACTGGGAGTTCTGCCCGACCTGTTCCGGAGTTCCTCCCGAGAGCTGCCGCCCGTGCGCCAGCTGACCCGCGGTCCCGGGCACCACTGGTTCGGCTACTACGACAAGCACGAGTTCGACCCCGCGGATCGCTACGTGCTCGGCATGCAGACCTTCTTCGAGGGGCGCACGCCGCGCGCCGAGGACCGGCTCGTGATCGGCATGGTCGACCTCGAGGACCACGATCGCTGGATCAACCTCGGCACGAGCAGCGCCTGGGGTTGGCAGCAGGGCTGCATGCTCCAGTGGCGGCCCGGGCCAGCGGGAGCGGGGCACGGCCGGCAGGTGCTCTGGAACGACCGCGAAGGGGACCGCTACGTGAGCCGCCTGGTCGACCTCGACAGCGGCGAGCGGCGCACGCTCCCCCACCCGCTCTACTCCGTCGCGCCGGACGGACGCTCGGCGGTGAGCGCGGACTTCCGGCGCATCCAGGAGCTGCGCCCGGGCTATGGCTACGTGGGCCTGGCGGACCCGCATCGCGCCGAGCTCGCGCCCGAGGGCACGGGCGTCTTCCGCGTGGACCTGGACAGCGGCGAGCGGTCGCTGCTCTTCTCCCTGGCCGAGATCGCCGCGATCGAGCCGCGCAGCGCGGACATGGACGGCGCGAAGCACTACGTGAATCACCTGCTCGCCGATCCGGTCGGCGAGCGCTTCCTCTTCCTGCACCGCTGGCGCCCGAACGGCGGGCGCGACGGCTTCCGCACACGCATGTTCAGCGCGGGGCT
>JAQBVH010000161.1 GCA_027623615.1 Planctomycetota bacterium
CAGAAACACCCACGCCTCCGAAGGAGGCGTAGGCGGCCCCAACGGGGTCGCCTAGCGGTTCTTCTCGAGCTCGAGCATCGCGCGCGCGATGGCCTCGCCAACGAGTAGGTAGGTCTCCGCGTTGCGGTTGTAGTGGTAACCCTGGTTCTGGGGTGAGACCTCCACCCCACGCCAGAAGTCGCGGGTGTCGACGGAGAGCACGTTGCCCGCGTACTGCGGGTACTTGCCCGAGGTTCCGCTGACGGCCATCTGGGCGGCGTGGACCGCGAGGGTCGGGCCGGTCATTGCGTGCCCCTCGAAGCCGACCGTGGCGATGACCACGGGCAGGTCCGGCGCCTCGAACTCGGCGCGTAGGTCGTCGATCAGGTTCACGAGGTTCTGCTCGTAGGTCGCGGTCCACTCCGCGTTGCCCGTGTCCTTGTGGCCCTGGAACCAGGCGAAGCCGGCCAGCGCGTAGCCTTGACCCTGGTAGCCGGGCAGCAACGTCTCCAGGTTCGCGAGGGTCTCGCGCGCGCCCGCGATCATCAGCCGGTACTCGAGCCCTTCCCACTTCTTCAAGTCGTCCGGGATGTCGGGCAGCTTACCGCTCGAGGGCGGGCGGAAGTCCCAGGCGAGGGCGCGGTTGCCCATCGCGGTCTTGATCAGCAGCACCGACTCGTCATGGGCGTCGCCGATGACGTGCCCGAAGCCGAGCTCCGGTCCGAAGGTCGCGCCGATCGAGAGCGGGCCGCCCTGCTTGGAGATGCGCGCGTCGTGGTAGTGGACGTCGTCGCGCACGGCCCATTCGCCGTTCGCGTCGACGAGGTGGGGGAACTGACCGGCGGCGGTCAGGGTCGCGAGGGTGCCGGGCAGGCCCTCCTCGCGGATCCAGAACGGTGCGCTGCCGCTGCCGAAGAAGGTGATCGTGACCGGGTAGCGCCGGCCGGGCTCGAGGGTGATCTCCTCGCGGTCCGCTCGCTCCCGCCCACGCTCGCGTCGATAGACCTCCTGGCCGTCGAGGACCATCGAGTTGTAGATCGTGTGCCCGTACCCGGGGTCGAAGGTGTAGCGCCCCGCCTTGGCCACCTCGAGGAAGCCGCGGGCGATGTCGACGTGGTCTCCCTCGGCGTCCGGGAACCGATCGTCTCCGCCCATGGTCGCCGTTGCGACCGCGCTGGGCGTGAGGGCGTCGTAGTCGGTGTCCGCCGACCAGGCTCCCTCGTAGGCAGATACGGTGAGTTTCTGCTGGGCGTCCTCGGCCTCGGAGGTGAAGAACAGCGCGTGCCGCGTGTTGCGTGCCTCGCGGGTGCCCATGCCGACCATGTTGGACTGACCGGCGAGCAGGTAGACCTTGAGCTTGGGCGGCGCGGCGGCGCGGCGCGCCTGGTCGATCACCCAGTCGGTCAGCTCCTCGTGCTGGAACCAGCCCTCCCAGAGGTCGTGCCCGCGGCCGTCGATCACGCGCACGACCGCGTCGCCGCCGAGGGCCTTGTAGCGACGCGCAAGTTCGGCGGAGTTGCCCTCGAGGGTCACGACGCGGTCCTGGTTGCCGTGGATGTGGAAGACCGGCACGCCCGCCTTGGCGAGCGGCGCGAGGCGCTCGATCGGGTTGTGCTCCGCGAGGGAACCCTCGAGCTCGCCGACGCTCAGGCCGAAGGCCGGCGCGACGCGCGCGAGGTCGCCGGGCCACCGCGTCACGTCGCATACGGGATAGATCCCTGCTACCGCGCCCACGCTGCCGGGGTGCTCGACCGCCCAGTTGTAGAGCATCAGCCCGCCGCGGCTGCGCGCGAGCAGCACGGGGCGCGAGGCGTAGCCGCGCTCGCTCGTCAGGTGCTCGTGTAGGGCCTCGAACTGCGCGCGCCCGTCGGGGCTGCCGTAAGACTCACCCACGTCGATCCCCGCGATCGCGACGCCCGCCGCGAGGAAGCGGTCGAACATCCAACCCTCGGTGTCGCCGGGATAGCGCGCGAGGGTGGGGGCGTACCACACCCACGGCTGCGCGCCCTCCGGACGCACCTTTGGTTCGATGACGAAGGCCGTGCGGCCTGCGACTTCGAAGACCTCACCGGGGCGAGGCAGCCACTTCTCCTGGGCCGGAGCGAGGCTGACGAGGAGACTGAGCAGGGCGATACGCATGGACGCATGCTACGCGGCGCGGCGCGCACGGCCTCATTGCGTGGCAAGCCAGGCGCTCAGCGGAGCTCGAAGCGGAGCTCGGCAGCAAACCACCTTTCTGCTGCAGCGGGAGGACGAGCTCATCCCCTCGCCCTCCGGCTCAGGGCAGCCCCGGCGGCTCACTTCACGCGGTACTCGAATTCAATGGTCTCGCCCGGCGGCAGCTGGACGGTCTGCGTCCGGATGAGGGGCTGCTGGAGCCGCCCGGGACGCGGGACCTCGAAGAGGGTGAGGCGCACCTCTCCAGGTCGGATTCCAGCGATCCAGACACGACCTTGGACGTCCGTCCATGCGGCGGAACCACGGTAGTGATCGGTCTCGACCTCGACCTTGACCCCGCTCGCGGGACGCCCTCCCGCGTCGAGGATTCGAACCAGCATGGCAGCGCAGGGAGCAGCGGTCAGCTCGAGCTCTCCGACCACCTCGCCGGAGGCCACGCTGCCCGACCAGGGGTCGATCGAACGGTAGGCGTCTCCTCCCAGGGACAGCTCGCCGGCCCCGGTGGCCGCGCCCTCGATCAGGAACCTGCCCTCGTCGTCCGTACTCGCCGAGGTCGAGTTGCCGCGGCCTGGGTTCCAGAGGATCGCCACGCCCGCGACCGGGTCGCCGTCGAGGCCGCGCACGGTCCCCGCGAGGGTCGCCTGCCGCTCGAGGATCCAGGTGTGCTCCAGGTCGTCGCCTCCGACGTCGATCATCAGCTCCTGGTGCTCGGTCCCTGGTGCCCAGAGGAACACCCGCCACCGGCCGGGCCAGAGCCCCGCCCAGGTGAAGCGCCCGTTCGCGTCGAGGCTGAGCGTGCCCTTGAGATTGCCGGAGGCCGCGTACGGGACCACGTGTTGTGTTGGCTCGTACCCGATGGCCATCACGCTCGCCTCGGCGAAGGGCCTTCCCTGCCCGTCGAAGACCCTTCCGCGCAGGACGGGAGCCAGCTCGAGGACGTGCTCGTCCTGCGCGTCCCAATGCACGGCCCTCGGCGGGAGGCACACTCCCTGTTCGTCCGGCGCGGCGAACAGCAAGAGGGGCTGGTCGAGGGTGGGGTGGACCGCGAAGCTCCCGTCCTCAGCGGTGACCACGTCGACGGAGAATCCATGCGAGTCCGGGCAGGACGTCGCCACGCGGAGGGGGGTGCCTGCGGCCGGCGTGCCCTCGGCAAGGAGCAGTCGCCCGCGCAAGGCCGGCAGCTCGTCCAGGACGACGTCGATGGAAGGCGGCGCAAGGCCGGGTTCCCAGTCGTAGGCATGCAGGACGCGACTGCGATACCCGAGCGCCGTGAGGGTCGCGCTTCCCAGCCAGCCCTGGGGCACGTCGAAGGATCGCTCGTCCCCGTTTCTACAAGCGGGCAGGTCGGCGTCGGTGCGCACCGTCAGGTCCTCGATGATTGTGCCCGCTCGGTTCATGACCCGCAGACGAAGGTGCCGACGCGCGACGAAGGGAAGAGTCAGGTGTTGGTCCCGCGCCTGAGTCAGCGCCACTCGCCTGATCCCTGCGAGGGCGCCTCCACTGCAGCCCCTCAGCTCGAGGCGCAGCTCGGCGCCCCGGGGGATCCCGCTCAGGGTCGCGGAGTGGTCTGGGTCCAGCCTCGCGACGAACTGGTCGATGGTGCCCGACGCCCGGTTCCAATCGATGTGGGTGGCGAGCAGCACAGCCTCGGAGGGGTCGAAGACGGCGCCCTGGGAGGCAGCCACGAACTCCACCCGCAGCCGGCACCCGGCCTTGGGGCGCAGTCGCACGGGATCGACGCCGCGCCACCACGCGGCCAGGGGCTCCGCGGACTCCATCAGGTGGTCTCCGTCGACGCGCAGCCTCACCTCCCGCGCCTCGACCGGGAGGCGCAGCCGGAACGCGCCGCTCGGATCGACGATCGTGGAGTCGACCTCGTACCAGGGGTCCTCGCCCATCAACTTCCACAGCGAGGACAAATCGTCATCGCCCGGCCACTCCGGCTCCTGCGCTTCGACGAGCACCTGGCAGAGCTCCGACTCAGGGGTGCCTGCCGGCAACTCGACGACGCCGGTCACCCAGTTGTCCTCGGAGGGGACGGGGCGCCAGGGGTCCTGGGCGAGGGCGAGGAGCAGGAGGGCGAGCATGGAGGGATGATCAGCGCTCAGCGGCTTGGGTCGAAGGCCACCTTATCCGTCGAGCTTGAAGAGGAGCTCGTTCACCTCGCCCGAGGCGACCTCGATGGTGCGAGTGGCTTCTGGCGCGCCCCTGGACGTTCGTCGTGGCGATCCTCATTCCTCGAAAAGTCGAAACCGAATAGCCGACCGCGGAGCGCATGTGCGGGCCCTCGATGCGGTCCAGTCTCCCAGGGTTTCGCGCGCAGGTCGATCCACCCCCGCAGGTCGACTCGAGAGGCGGCGCGCAGGTGGATCTATGCTGCGTCCAGGGCAACCCCTCGGGCGGCCGCGCTAGCATCCATCCATGACCAACCCGAGCAACACCTCGTCCCGGATCCGGCGAGGGCTGGGGCGCGCGGAGCGGGCAGGCCTCGACCGCGCGCGTTCGAGGCCGCTGCGCTCGTGCGCCGGTCTCGCGCTGCTCATGGGCCTGGCTCGGGCGCAGGAGGCTCGCAGCCCGCTGCTCGAGTCCTTCCCGAGCTACCTCGCGGCGCGCGAGGCCAGCCCGCTCGGCCTCGTCTGGGTGCCCCTCGGTCCGCTCCTCAACTCCGCGCGCGTCGAGTCGGTGCAGGGCGACCCCTCCGCGCCGGGCACCCTCTACGTGGCCTTCGGGTCGGGGAACCTGTGGAAGACGACCGACGCTGGACTCTCGTGGCGGGCGCTGTTCGAGGACCAGGCCGCGCTCGGGATCGGGGACATCGCGCTCGCGCCCTCGGACCCGGACGTCCTGTGGGTGGGCACCGGCGAGAGCCTGAAGAAGGCGCGCAACTTCACGATGCCCGGGACGGGGGTCTACCGATCGCTCGACGGTGGGGATTCGTGGCGGCACGTCGGCCTCGCGGACTCCTGGCACATCAGCGAGATCGCGGTGCACCCGACCGACCCGGACACGGCGCTCGTGGCGGTGCTCGGACGCTTCTGGTCGGACCACGCGTGCCGCGGGCTGTACCGCACCGAGGACGGCGGAAAAACGTGGACGCGCACGCTCTTCGTCAACGCAGAGACCGGCGCCAACGACGTCGTGTTCTGCAGGGCGGACCCGGACGTGGTCTACGCCTCGACCTGGGAGCATCACCCGGACCGCGCCGGAGAGGGGAGCGGCGTGCACCGCAGCGTCGACGGAGGCCGCACGTGGAAGCGCCTCGCAGGGGGCCTACCGCTCGGCCCGGACCTCGGCCGCATCGGGGTGGCGGTCTCCTGGACGGACCCGAACAAGGCCTACGCGCTCGTCGACAACGGCGCGCGGGACGAAGCCAAGGCCGAGCTGTTCCGCACCGACGACGGGGGCGAGACCTGGTCGCGCACCCACACCGAGGACCTGCACATCTTCTCGCGCATCGGCTGGTACTTCGCCGACTGCTACGTGAACCCGATAGACGACGACGAGGTCTATGCCCTGGGAGTCCGCGCCGCCCACAGCGTCGATGGGGGAGCGAGCTTCGAGCTGCTCGGCGGTGAGATCACGCACCTGGTACCCTCCCCGGCCCAGGCCCTGCACCTGGACCACTGCGAGCTGTGGATCGACCCCGCGCACCCCGAGCGCCTGGTGCTCGGGAACGACGGCGGCCTCTACGTCAGCCACGACCGCGGCGACGCATGGCTGCACCACAACAACCTTCAGGTCGGGGAGTTCTACGACGTCGCCGTGGACGACCAGGACCCCTACTGGATCTACGGCGGCACCCAGGACGACGCGGCGGTGCGAGGGCACGCGCGCGAGGGCCCCGCGGCCGCGTGGGAGTACGTCTGGCTCGACCCTTGGTGCGGCGGCGACGGCTGCTACACCGTTCCGGACCCCGTCGATCCGACGACGGTCTACTTCTCGAGCCAGCACGGTGGACTGCGCCGCAAGGCTGTCCCGACCGGCCGCTCGCAGCCGATCGGCCCGGGCCTTCCGCGCGGGCACGGGGGCAAGCTGCGGCACAGCTTCGTCGCGCCCTACCTGGTCTCCACGCACGACCACCAGGTGCTCTACCACGGCGGGAATCACGTGCTCAAGAGCGTCGACCGCGGCGACAACTGGCTGCCGATCAGCCCGGACCTGTCGAGCTCGGGAGACCCGCTGCGGCATGGCAGCGCGGCCGGTGCGCTGGCCGAGTCGCCCCGTCAGGCCGGGGTGCTGTACTGCGGCACCGACACCGGAGCGCTCTGGGTCTCCCGCGACGACGGGGCGAGCTGGGAGGAGCGCTCGGCCGGGCTCCCGCCGTACTACGTGCGCAGCATCCAGCCTTCGCAGCATGCGGACGGCCGGGTCTACATCGCCCTGACTGGCATCAACCGCGACGACCTCGGGGCCTACCTGTTCGCCTCTGAGGACGACGGCCGCACCTGGCGCTCGCTCAGCGCGGGGCTCCCCGGCGAGGTGGTCTACGCCGTGCTCGAGGACCCGCAGCACGAGGAGGTGCTCTACGCGGCGACCTACCGCGGCGTCTTCGCCTCGCTCGACCGCGGAGAGAGCTGGGCGCTCCTCGGCCGCGGACTGCCCGGCGTCGCGGTGGCGGACCTCGCCCTTCAGCCGCGCGAGCGCGACCTGATCGCCGCGACCCACGGGCGCGGGATCTACAGGCTGGACCTGGACGCCCTGGACTGGCTCCTCGAGGAGGAACGCACGCAGGACGCGCTCCTGCCGATGGCTCCAGCGCGGCTCCCCCGGACGAGCGACCTGCTCCCCGTTCCGCGCCGCTCGGACGAGGAGCGCGCGTCGATCAGCCTGTTCCTGACCGAGCAGCGCCCGCTGACCATCGAGGTCCTCGATCGGCGCGGGGAGGTCCTCTGGCGGCACGCCCTCGC
>JAQBVH010000162.1 GCA_027623615.1 Planctomycetota bacterium
CTCGAGGCCGTGGGCGCCGAAGGCGCCGAGCCCCACTCCGATCAGGCCGAGGATGGCAGCGGCGCGGGTCCAGTTGTGATTCATGGTTGGAAGGTCGCCTCGACCTGGACGCCGAGTCCGTCGGCGATGCGGTTGGCGTAGGCGTAGTAGGCGACGCACTGCGCGAGGTGCAGCACGTCCTCGTCCGAGAGTGTCGCCGCGCGCAGGGCCGTGACGTCCTCGGCGCACATCTCGGCGGGACGCAGGGTGAGCTTCTCGGCGTAGGTCAGGATCGCCATGCGACGGTCCTCGAGACCAGCGGCGCGCCAGTCCTTCTCGATGCGGGACACCAGCTCGTCGTCCTGCATGAGTCGGCGCAGACCGCGCCGGTGGTGGGTCGTTCAGTAGTGGCAGCCGTTCAGCTGGCTGACCACGAGCGCAACGAGCTCACGATCGACCTTGCGCAGTCCGGCGGTCGGGCGCATCGCGGCACGGTAGACCGCGAGATGGCCGGTCAGGCCAAGGTGATCGAGAGCGTGCACACGCAGGACCTCGTCGACCTCGCCCGTGGCGGGGTCGGCGTTGGCGCGCAGGAGTTCGGCCGTCTCGGGGGGGGACGCATCCGGACCGGGTGCAGGGATCCATGCCATGGGGCGATCATAGAAATCGTTTCGAGGGTGATTCGAGCGGCCAATCGGGGGCTCGACCGGCCTTGGGAACCCTCAAAACGGGCACTAGGGCATGCCTGGAACACTTTTCTCGCCCCCCCAATTCACCTCCGCGGTACTTTGATTCGAGGCCTCCCGCTTGCCTGCCGCGCCTCACCGAACTCTCCCACCGCTCCATACATGAGAATCCTCCCGATCCTCCTGGTCGGCCTGCTGATGGCTGATCTCTCCGATGCCCAACGCCGAGGGAACCGGCGCGATCGCATCATCACGGGCACGAACGGAGAAGTCCTCGACCGCAAGGGTGACTTCTTCTCGGCCGTTGGCGGCAACCCGTCCTCGGCCATGGCCGGCGGCTACGTGAGCTCGACTGCCCTGCCGAAGGGCGTCTATGAGATCACGCTGCCGAACACCGGCACCGGTTGGGAAGAGAAGTTCCTGGTCGGCGTACCGACCGCGCCGCTGAACCCCGCCCCGTGCCTGGTGATCCACCACGGCTACGGCGAAGAGCACATCGACATGGTCACCAAGACCTCCTACTTCCAGGAGGCGATGGCCCGCGGTTGGATCGTCGTCGCGCCCCTCGGCGCGCACAAGTTCAACTACGCGATCGACTACGCGCAGGTCAACGTCGAGCTGGCGATCACCTGGGTCGCGAACTACCTGACCCTGGACCCCGATCGGTTCTACTCCGTCGGCTTCTCGATGGGCGGCGGCATGGCCACCGCCTTCAGCGCTCGCCACCTCAGCGCGCACGGCCCGCGCTTCGCGGCCCTGGCCGTGCACACCGGCACCTGCTCGATGCGCGACGTCTACTGGAGCTCGAACGACAAGAGCCTGCTCGAGAACCCGCTGATGTTCGGCGGCACGCCGGACGAGGAGCCCTTCCGCTACGCGACGGCGTCCTCCATCGACCTCGACACCTTCACCGACCAGGTCGACCAGGAGACCGACCTCGTACGGAACCTGGCCAACGTCCCGACCTACCACTTCGCGGCCTTGTTCGACCCGAACGGCTTCCTCACCAACCAGACCGAGAAGAACCACGCCCAGCTGCTGCTGCGCGGCGGAGACAGCACGCACGTCACCTCGAACGACACGGTGCACCAGTGGTACACGCTGGACGAGACCCAGGTCCTCGACTGGCTCGAGACCAAGGTCTACACCGCGCCCGATCCTGGTGTGGGCACCCGCCTCCTCGCCGACAGCGACGGTCGCTGGATGGACATCCGCGTCGACCAGGCGGCTGCGGGCGAGTTCACCCCCCTGCGCTTCACCGCGATCACGGCCCTCAACCGCCTCTACGTCGACGAGGTCGAGAACGCCGAGGAGCTCGGCCTGAACCCGGACAAGCTCGGGCTCGACTCGAGCGTCCAGTTCGAGCTGGTCTTCGCCAACACGGACGGCCTCGCGGTCGACCTCGTCCTCGAGGGCTACTCGCAGGCGCCGACGGACGTGGTCCGCAGCGGGCAGAGCACGACCGACTGGACCCACGATCCGGTCAAGCGCACGCTGACGCTCCACGAGTACAGCGCGGCGAACTACCCGATCTGGAAGATCATCCCGTAGGGATCGCCGCGGTTCGGTCGATGAGGCCACCACAAGGCCCTCGACACATGGCCCTCGACCTCTCGATCCGACACGACCTCTGGCTCAAGCGCCTCCCCAGCTCACCCAGCGACGGTGGGCGCGTGGAGGCGCTCGTCGTTCGCCCCCCCGGCAGCGTGGGTGTGCGTGAGAGCCGCGACTCCGCAGAGGTCCTGAGCGACGGCCTCGAGGGTGACAAGTGGCGCCACGACGACGAGGCTCCGGACGGCTCCCAGGTCAGCCTGATCAACGTGCACATGTCCCGCGCGGTGGCGGGCGCGGGCAGCGTGCTGACCGGCGACAACCTGCACGTCGACCTCGACCTGAGCGAGGCGAACCTACCGATCGGCACCCGCCTCGAGATCGGCACCTGCGTGCTCGAGGTCTCGGAGGTCCCCCACCGACCCTGCAAGGCCTTCCTCGAACGCTTCGGCGCCGCGGCCGCGAAGCGCGTCGCACGCGCCGGGCGGACAGGACGTCGAGGGCGCGGCGTGATGTGCCGCGTCGCGCAGCCCGGCACGATCAGCGTCAGCGACGGTATCCGCGTGCTGCGACCCGGACCCTGAGCCAGCAGCGCAGGGTCCGAAGGCGCTCGTCGACCAGGAGCACAGACTGTTAGGGTGACTGCTCGCCGCCGCGGCACCTCTCATGGTCTCCCTGCCCCTGCTCGGCCTCCTGGCCCTCCTCGGACTCTTCATCCAGGCCTTCGTGGCGTGGGTCTTCGTCGCCTTGTTCGCTGCAATCGGACGGCGGGGCGGCCCGCCGCCGGCCTACCGCAGCTTCCTCTGGGCCTTCACGGCGCTGGCGGTCAGCTTGACGATCATGAGCGGGCGCTTCTTGTTCGCCCGCGTTGACGTGGGGGGCAACCCGGACTGGTCCGACGGGACCTGGCTCGTCTTCCTGCACTACGGCCCCTACATGGGCTTGAAGGCCGCCTTCGGCCTGCTGCTCGTCACGGGCAGCTACAGGCTCGGGGGGACGGCGCCTCCGCGGTGGCTGCGGCCTGGAGGGGTGGCCATCGTGGCCCTGGCGTTCGCCGCTCCCGCGGTGATTCCGAGCATCGATGGCCTGCTCGTGATCCAGGCGCCCCTGATCCTCGGCTGCGCCCTGCTGGCCCACCGTGCGCTGGCCGGGGCCGGCCCGACCGGCTCCGGCCTCTGGATCGTCCGCGTCGGGCTCCTCGCCCTCGCGGGATCCTGGCTGCTGCACCCCGTCGCCGTGTTCATCGACCAGTTCTGGAGCATGCGGGTCGTCCTGTCCCTCAACTCCTACGTCGACCTCGCGGTCCAGCTCACGCTCGGCGTGGGTCTGATGGTCAGCCTGGTCGAGGACGCGCACGGCCGCCGAGCGGAGGCCGAGCAGGAGCGTGAGCAGCTTCGGCGAGAGCTCGAACGCGACGAGAAGCTGCGCGCCCTCGGCACGGTCGTGTCCGGCGTTGCGCACGAACTGAACAACCCGCTGACGGCGATCACGGGTTACGCGGACCTGCGCCTCGAGGTCTCACCTGATGACGAGGACATCCGCATCATCGCGGAGCAGGCTGAGCGCTGCCGCGGCATCGTGCGCGACCTCTCGGCCCTCGCGGGGCAGTCGGTCAGCACGCGTGAGGCCACGGATCTGGAGGGGCTGTCGCAGCGTGTGGTGCGCGGCCTCTCCAGCGCGCATCGCTCCATGGGGCGCGAGGTTCGCATCGCACCCATGGGTGGGCTCGAGGTGGTCATCGACGCGGCGCGGATCGAGCAGGTGCTGAGCAACCTCGTGATCAACGCCCTCCAGGCCAGCCCGGAGGGCGGTGAGGTCGTGGTCGCCGCCACCTCGCGCGGCTCGGACGTCGAGCTGACCGTCACGGACCAGGGTCCGGGCGTGCCCGCCGAGCTGCGCGAGCGCTTGTTCGAGCCGTTCTTCACGACCAAGGCCCCCGGCCAGGGCACGGGACTGGGGCTCGCGATCGCGCACGCCATCGTTCGGGACCACCAGGGCTCGCTCGTCGTGCGAGACGCCCCCAGCGGCGGGGCGAGCTTCTGTGTGCTCCTACCGCACGCTGAAGCCTCCACGCCGCGCGCGCCCGTCCGGGCCAGCACGCCCACCCGGGGCGGCACGCTGCTGGTGATCGACGACGACGCTGCAGTGCGCGCCGTCCTGGCGCGGCAGGCCCAACGCCGTGGCTGGGAGGTGGCCGAAGCCGGCACGGCCGAGGAGGCGCTCGCGTCCGACCTCAGCAGCCTCCACGCGATCCTGTGCGACCTGCGCATGCCCGGCATGGGCGGCGAGGGGTTCCACGATCGACTGCGGGCCGAACGCCCGGACCTCCTCGAGCGCACCGTCTTCCTGACCGGCAACCTGGCCTCCGCAGACGCCGTCCGCTTCGCCGACCGCTGCTCGCGACCGGTCCTGCACAAGCCGGTGGACTACGACGAGCTGTTCGCCAACTTGAGCCAGGCGTAGGGGCGGCTCACTCGTCCGACGCGGGCGATGGTTCAGGCGAAGCTTCCCGCACGAAAGGAACGCCGTGCGCCTCGAGCCAATCCACCGCGATCTCCTCGTACGAGGCGTCGCGGAAGGCGTACCACTCGTCGAGCAACCCGTGGCGAGTGACCGTGCTGCGAAACATCCGGAAGGCGCCTCGGCCCTGCACCGCGTCGAGGAGCTCTCGGGTGACCTGCTCCTCGTCTCGAGATTGAGCGAAGCTGACCATCATCCCCCACTCGTCGATTTCTTGCTTGTCGGGCAGGGGGAGGAAGTCCTCGTCGGCCTCGAGGCGCTCGGCATCATTCTCGAGCTCGGAATCGAACATCGAGCTGTCGTCGAACAGCAAGAGCAGCTCGCCGGTGCGCTTGTTCAGGTACACGGTCGTGCCCTCGAGACAATCCATCTCGGCGACGACCCTCTGGAGGGAGATCGGGAGGTCCATGGACACAGCCTCGCTCGATCGACGCGAACTGTCCAGCGGTGGCCCCAGGGCACGCAAAGGAGGGCGCCGACCCGCGGTCGACGCCCTCCCGTGAGGTACTGCTCGAGACCGAAGACCTACCGGTTCTTCAGCTGCCGGTAGATCAGGTCGCGGATCTGGCCCTCGACCTCGAGGTTGGCGTCGCGGATGCCCTCGAGGACGGCCGCGTTCCCCTGGATCAGGTTGAGCTCGGCGAGCAGCGCGCGGTTGTAGGCCAGGCGGCGGTACTCGTTCATCGTTATGCCCAGCTCGTTCTGAAGCACGCGGATCTGCTCGGCGACCAGCATCGGCTCGGCGCGGCGGACCAGGGTGACGAACTCGTCGAAGTCACCGTCGTTCAAGAGCGGCGCCAGGGCGGTCGCCTCGGCGAGCAGCTCCTGGATCGAGTCGCCCTGGGCGTGGGTCGAGCGGCGCAAGAACTCGGCGAACTGAGCCACGAGCGCGTTGCGACGGAAACCAAGCGAGGTCTCGGCGAAGGGCGTCGTCGCGCCGGGGAAGGCGACCTGCTTCTCGATCTCGGTGACCTGGATCTCGAGCGGGTGCTGGCCGGTGCGCTTCGGCTCCTTCCAACGCAGCAGGACGGAAGCCATCGGGTAGCCGCTGGCCAGGGGTTCAGCCCGGGGCGCGAGGTCGAGCTCGTAGAGGGCGACCACTTGGTGCCCCGCGCCGATCTCACCCGCGTCGACCGCGTCGTTGCGGAAGTCGGCGTCGGCGATGGCGCGGTTCTCGTAGCCGAGCAACCGATAGCGGGCCACGACGCTCTCGTCGAAGACGACCTGCACCTTGACGTCGCTGGCGATCGGCAGGAGCGCGCCCGTGAAGCGGTCGACCAGCGCGCGCTTGGCGCTGTCCGCATCATCCACGTAGTCGCACACGCCGTCGCCCTGGTCGGCCAGGCGCTCGAGGAAGACGTCGTTGTGGTTGTTCATGCCCACGCCGACGGTGTTCAGGTAGATGCCCTGCTCACGCTGACGGGTGACGCTCTCGCCGAGGCGGTCCTGGTCGGTCTGGCCGATGTTGGCCACGCCGTCGGAGAGGAAGATCACGCGGCTGGTGACCTTGGGGTCGATGCCGGTCATGGCCAGCTCGTAGCCCACGGTCAGGCCGGCCTCGGCGTTGGTGCCGCCGCCGGGCTGCAAGGGGTGCAGCGCGGCTTCGATCAACGCGCGCTCGGTGGCGGGCGTCATCGGCAGCACGACCCGGGCCTCGTTCGAGAAGGCCACGAGCGAGATCCTGTCCCGCGCGTCGAGCTGGGTCAGCAGGAGGCGCAGGGCGTGCTTGACCAGCTCGAGCCGGTCGCCCTCGCGCATCGAGCCGGAGACGTCGACGACGAAGGTCAGCGCGAGCGGGTCCCGCTCTTCCTTGCTGATCTCCTTGCCACGCACGCCGACGCGCAGCATCAGGCGGTCGGGGGTGCCGCCGAAGCGGCTGGGCGCGACCTCGGTCGTGATGGCGAAGACGTCGTCGTTCGGTGCGGGCAGGTCCGCGTCGAAGTAGTTGAGGAACTCCTCGGTGCGCACCTGGGCCTTCTCGGGCAGGAGGCCCCGCGAGAGGTAGCTGCGCGACAGGGTGTAGCTGGCCGTGTCCACGTCGACCGAGAAGGTCGAGCGCTTGTCCTGGGGCGCGTACTCGAACGGGTTGTCGCCGTAGAAGCGGAAGAACATGTCCCGCGGGCGCTCCGAGGGCTTGGGCTGGCAGCTGCGGAAGAAGTCGTCGGAGTAGGCGGCGGTCAGCTTGTTCAGCTGCTCTTCGGTGAGCTCGGCCCGAGCGCGGGTGTCGCTGTCGTCGTCGTAGAAGTCGCCGAGCGAGTTGTCGCGACCATCGGACAGGTCGTCGGCGGCGGACTGATCGCCGAAGTCGTTGAA
>JAQBVH010000163.1 GCA_027623615.1 Planctomycetota bacterium
GAACCTCCTGACCGGCAAGATCACCAAGAGCCTGCGCAACGCCGTGCTGCGCGAGCCCGACCACCCCGGGACGCCGCCCCGGTTCATTGGCATCGGCGGCCTGGGCCAGCACGTGTACACCGCGTGGGAGGACGGCACCCTCGAGCACTGGGACCTCAGCGAGTGGAGCGCTCCCAAGCTGTACGAGTACCCCGAACCCCTCGACCTGCTCACGCGCGACGACGCCACGATCACCACGTTCGGCTTCGTCGCGGGCAAGAAGACCCTGGTCATCGGCGACGACCAGGGGGGCGTCTCGACCTGGTTCCCGGCGCGTGAGGAGGATGACGACGGCTCCCCGCCCCTGCTCATGCTCTCGAAGTCGTGGGAGGCCACCGGCTCCCCGGTCCTCGCGACCGTCGCGTCCCCGCGCTCCCGGCTCCTGACCGTCTCCCACGCGGACGGGCTGGTGCGCGTCTTCCAGGCGAGCCTCGGGCAGCTCGTCCTCGAGACGGAGGCGGGCGAGCCCCTGTCGCCGGTGCTGGTCGCGCCCCGCGAGGACGCGCTCATCGGGCGCGGCCGCGAGAGCCTGTGGACCTTCGAGGTCGACTTCAAGTACCCCGAGGCGACGCTGGCCAGCCTGTTCAGCCCCGTGCACTACGAGGGCTTCCGCGAGGAGAAGCACAGCTGGCAGTCCTCTAGCGCGAGCGACGACTTCGAGCCGAAGCTGGGCCTCGTCCCGCTCGTGTTCGGCACGCTCAAGGCGACGTTCTACTCACTGCTGTTCGGCGCGCCGCTGGCCTTCCTCGCCGCGATCTTTACCAGCGAGTTCCTCGCCGCGCGCATGCGCACCGGCATCAAGTCGACCGTCGAGCTGATGGCCTCCCTGCCCAGCGTCGTGCTCGGCTTCATCGCGGCCCTCGTCATCGCCCCCTTCGTGCAGGGCGTGCTGGCCACCGTTCTGGCCTGCTTCCTCACGATCCCGGCGACCCTGCTGGGCGGCGCCTTCCTGTGGCAGATGCTCCCTGGCGATCGCATGGTGCGCTGGTCGGGCTGGCAGCGCTTCCTCGCGATCTGCGCGACCCTGCCGATCGGCGTGCTGCTGGCGATGGTCGTGGGGCCGTACCTGATCGAGGGCCTGTTCTTCTCCGGCGACCTCCTCGGCTGGCTGTCCGGTGAGGGCACCTCGACCACCGGCGGCTGGCTGTTCCTCCTCTTGCCCCTCAGCGCGCTGATCGTCGCGATCGGCTCGGCCTTCTTCGGCTTCAAGCTGCGCGACAAGCAGACCGAGTGGACCCGCCAGAAGCTGGCCCGCTTCCAGGCGCTGAAGTTCGCGGCGGGCTTCGGGATCACGATCGTGCTGGCCCTAGTCCTCGGGCTGGCCCTGAACGGGATCGGCGTCGACCCGCGCGGCGGGTTGATGGACACCTACATCCAGCGTAACGCGATGATCGTCGGCTTCGCGATGGGCTTCGCGATCGTGCCGATCATCTACACCCTGTCGGAGGACGCCTTGTCCGAGGTGCCCGCGGACCTCCGCGAAGGCTCGCTCGGCGCCGGCGCCACCCAGTGGCAGACCGCGGTTCGCATCGTGATCCCCTACGCGATGAGCGGCCTCTTCTCCGCGCTGATGATCGGCCTCGGCCGCGCGGTGGGCGAGACGATGATCGTGCTGATGGCCGCGGGCAACACCGCGATCATGGACTGGAACGTCTTCAACGGGTTCCGGACGCTGGCGGCGAACATCGCGTACGAGATGCCGGAGGCGGTGGTAGGCAGCGCCCACTACCGCACCCTCTTCCTGGCCGCGCTGGTCCTCTTCGCGATGACCTTCGTGCTGAACACGGCCGCCGAGCTGGCGCGTCGCCACTTCCGGGTCCGAACGAACGCGCTCTGAGCCATGACCCTCACCGCACCCGTGCCCACCTCCCAGCCCGAGGCTCCCAAGCAACCCGGGTGGCGCCGTCGGCGTCAGTCCTCGCTGACCGCTCATGGCGAGCCCATGATCTGGCTGACCGGCGGCTCGCTGGCCGTCTGCCTGCTGATGATCTTCGGGCTGCTCGGACTCGTAGTCTACCAGGGCGGCCGGACCTTCTGGCCGCGCGAGATCGTTCGGATCGAGCGCAAGGACGGCGGGGTTCTCTTCGGCCAGGTCACGAACAGCTCAACCTACGTGCCCGAGGGCCTCGCGCTCGAGTCCATGTCGGAGGACAGCGCCAACGTCCTCCGCGCGGCGATGGGCGACGCCGAGGACCCGAGCCCCATCGGCCGGCGCCAGCTGCGCACCGAGAACTTCGACCTGACCGGCACGCACTACAACTGGGTCGATGAGCCCCTGATCGCCTCGGAGGAGCGTCCCGAGTGGGCGATGATCGTCGAGCGCCTCGAGAAGGGTCGCTTCTACGGCGAGCCGGTGGCATTCCTCGTCGATGACGAGGTCACGGCCGAGGGCCCCGACGCGGCCTGGCAGCAGTTCCAGGATCGACACGGCGAGGTCCGCGAACGCTTCGAGCGCTACAAGACGCTCGAGGACAAGGACCTCGGTCGCGCCTACGACAAGATCGAGGACGCCCGCCTCGAGCTGCGCGGCGTCGAGATGCGCAAGGGCAGCAGCAGCGCCGAGTACCGCGAGGAGAAGGCGGCCTACGACGCAACCGTGGCTGCGGCGGAGGCCGAGGCGGCCGTGGTCCAGGAGAAGATCGACGGCCTCAAGGCGCAGAACGAGGTCTACGCCCTGCGCATGCGCACGGGCGACGGGATGGAGCTAGACCTCGCCCTCGAGCAGATAGTGCGCGCCGTCCCGACCAACCAGCTCGGCTTCGGGGACAAGGTGGCGGTCTACAAGGACCGCTGGCTCGAGTTCCTGCTGGACGATCCGCGCTCGGCGAACAGTGAGGGCGGCGTCTGGCCGGCCATCTTCGGCACGGTGATCATGACCCTGATCATGTCGATCATGGTCGTCCCCCTCGGGGTGCTCGCCGCTCTGTACCTGCGCGAGTACGCCAAGCAGGGCATCCTGGTCTCGATCGTGCGCATCGCGGTCAACAACCTGGCCGGCGTGCCCAGCATCGTCTTCGGCGTGTTCGGCCTGGGCTTCTTCTGTTACATCTTCGGCACGAGCATCGACCAACTGCTGTTCAGCGAGCGTCTGCCGAACCCCACCTACGGCAAGGGCGGCATCCTCTGGGCCTCCCTGACCCTGGCCCTCCTGACCTTGCCGGTCGTGATCGTGGCCACCGAGGAGGCCCTGGCGGCGGTGCCGAACTCGATGCGCGAGGGCTCCTACGCCTGCGGCGCCACCAAGTGGCAGACCATCCGCCGGATCGTGCTGCCTCGGGCCCAGCCCGGGATCATGACCGGGGCCATCCTGGCGATCGCCCGGGGCGCGGGCGAGGTGGCGCCCCTGATGCTCGTGGGGGCCGTGAAGCTGGCCCCGGACCTGCCCATCGAGCTCTCGAAGTTCCCGTACGTGTTCCCCGAGCGCTCGTTCATGCACCTCGGGTTCCATATCTTCGACGTCGGCTTCCAGTCCCAGAACTCCGAGGCTGCCAAGCCGATGGTGTACACCACGACGCTGCTACTTATCGGTATCGTGGTGACCCTGAACATGATGGCGATCTTGATCCGAGCACGTCTCCGTCGCCGCATCCAGGCGGCCCGCTGATCATGAGCACCGAACAGGAGCAGACCATCACCCCCCACGTGCCTGTGAACGACCCCAGCTCTGAGCCCGTGTCCGGGAAGACGAAAGTCGAGGGTGCGCAGATCGGTGGCCTCTTCGAGGCCATCTCCAAGGGGCGCCCCGTCGAGTCGGTCGTGTACCCCGATGGGGCGACCGAGGACGCGGTACTCGAGATCGACGACTTCAACCTCTGGTACGGCGACGCCAAGGCGTTGCACAACACCACCTTCGCCGCGGCCAAGGGCAAGGTGACTGCACTGATCGGACCCTCGGGTTGTGGCAAGTCCACCTTGCTGCGCTCGGTCAACCGTATGAACGACTTGATCGACTCCGTGCGCATCGAGGGTCAGATGCGCCTGAACGGAGACCCGGTCTATGGCAAGTCGGTCGACGTGATCGAGCTACGCAAGCGCATCGGGATGGTATTCCAGAAGCCGAACCCGTTCCCGATGAGCATCTTCGAGAACGTGATCTACTCCCTGCGCATCGACGGCGTGCGCAACAAATCGACCCTCGAGGAAATCTGTGAGCAGAGCCTGCGCGGAGCTGGCCTGTGGGACGAAGCCAAGGATCGCCTCAAGGAATCGGCCCTGCGCCTGTCCGGCGGTCAGCAGCAGCGCCTGTGCATCGCGCGTGCGATCGCAGCCGAACCGGAGGTGCTCCTGCTCGACGAACCCTGCTCCGCCCTCGACCCGATCGCGACGGGGCGCATCGAGGACCTGATCGAGGACCTCAAGGGCACCTACTCGATCCTGATCGTGACCCACAACATGCAGCAGGCCTCGCGGGTCAGTGACAACACGGCCTTCATGTACCTGGGTCGCCTGGTGGAGTACGGCCCCACCGAACAGATTTTCTTGTCGCCGAAACTCAAGGAGACCGAGGACTACGTCACCGGCCGCTTTGGATGAGAGCCGCGGACACCCTCTTCATGAGCAAACACCTCAAGCACGATCTGGAGCGCCTCGAGCGACGACTCCTGGGACTCGGCGCACGCGTCGAGGACGCGGTGCGCCGCTCCATCGCCTCCCTGGAAACCCGGCGCCCGGACCTCGCGCTCGAGGTGATGGCGAATGACCCCGAGATCGACCACGAGGAGGTCGAGATCGAGGAGGATTGCCTCAAGGCCCTCGCCCTGCACCAGCCCGTCGCCAACGACCTGCGCTTCGTTGCTGCGGTGCTCAAGATCAACAACGACCTCGAGCGGATCGGCGACCTAGCCGTGAACATCTCCGAGCGCTCGGCGAGCCTCGACCGCGCTCTGCCGTTTCCGGTGCCTGCGGTCCTGCAGCCCATGATGGAGGCCACGGCCGGCATGCTGCGCGACAGTCTGGATGCCTTCGTCAAGTCGGACCCCAAGTTGGCCCGCGCGGTGATGGCCAAAGACGACGTGGTCGACAGCTTCAACCGCCAGATCATCGAGCAGATGGTCGAGCAGATGAAGGAGGACAGCAGGCTGGTCGACGACGCGCTGCTGTTCCTCTCGGCGTCCAAGAACCTCGAGCGCATCGCGGACCACGCTACGAACATCGCTGAGGACGTGGTCTACCTGGTCGAGGGCAATATCGTCCGGCACCAGTCCAGCCGCCGCCTGTGAGCGACGACTTTTACTGCGACGAAGTCCTGTCCGGGAGGACGCAGGTGCGCAGGGTGCGCGAGACCGAGCGCGTCCTGGCCTACCACCACACGCGCCCCTTCTGGCCGGTGCATGTCGTGGTCATTCCCAAGGTCCACGTGCCCTCCTTGATCGACCTCGGTGAGGTGGACGAGGGGATCCTCGGCGAGTTGCTCGAGGTCGTACGCGACGTGGCCGCCGAGGTCACCGCCGAGCACGGTTCTGCGCGGGTGCTGACCAACCTGGGCGAGTATCAGGACTCGAAGCACCTGCACTTCCACGTGAACCACGGCGCACCGCGGGAGTGATCCCAGCTCGCTACAGGTGGGCCAGGATCGCGTTGCGCACGCGCTGCTCGACGGGCGCGAGATCCCCGTGGGCGCGGATGCTCTTACCTGAGATCGTGACCGAGCCGCGGCAAGGGAGGAAGCTCGCGAGCGCGTTCTCGACGCGCCGCGCCTTGTGCGGGCTGAGGCCTCGCACGCGGACCTCCTGCTCTCGAATTGTGATCACCGTCTGGCTCGTCAGGCGTCTCCAGATGTCTCGCATGGCTCATTCTGGACCAAGGTAGCGTTGGACGGGCGGTCGGTCGCGTCGCTCCGGTAGGATGAAATGAGTCCCCTGCCCTGACGTTCTCCCGTGACCGACACCTCCATCCAGACCCCCGCGGCCAGCGCTGTGCGTCGATTCGCGATCGGTGGTGAGTTGGTCGACCTCGTCGCCCACGACCGGGGCCACATCCACGACACCTACATCTCCACGTTCCGTGCGGCGGACGGCAGCAGCTGCCGCTACTTGCACCAGCGCATGAACGGGACCGTGTTCACGGACCTACCCGGCCTGATGCACAACGTGGAGCGCGTCACCCACTACCTGGCCGACGAGCAGCCCGAGGGCGGCCTCGACGCCCTGCGTCTGGTCAGGACCCGGGACGACCAGGCCTGGTTCCACGACGACCGAGGCGCCTGGCGTACGTATCACTTCGTCGAGGGCACCATCTCCTACGACCAGTGCCCGGGCCCCGAGATGGCCCACGAGGCCGCGCGCGCCTTCGGACGCTTCCAGGCGCGCCTGCGCGGACTGCCCGCGACCGAGTTGGTCGAGACGATCCCGCGCTTCTTCAGCGCGCCCTACCGCCTGGAGCAGCTCGACGCCGCGATCCGCTCGGACGTCGAGCGGCGCGTGCCTGGCGCGGCGACGGAGCTGACCTTCGTGGACGAGCGTCGCTCCCTGGTGCCGATCATCGAGGACCGGCTCGAGGACGGCCGGCTGCCTTCCCGTGTCGTGCATGGCGACACGAAGCTGAACAACGTGCTGTTCGATGTGGAGACCGGACAGGCGCGTTGCGTGGTCGACCTCGACACGTGCATGCCGGGTTGGTCGCTCTACGACTTCGGCGACCTGGTGCGCTTCACGGCGGCGACCTCAGCCGAGGACGAGACCGACCTCGAGCGGGCCGGCATGAACCTCGAGCTGTACCGCGCCCTGGTCGCGGGCTACCTCGATGGCGCGGGTGAGTTCCTCCTGCCCGAGGAGCGTCAGCTGATGCCGGAGGCAGCGCGCCTGGTCACCCTGACGATCGGCATGCGCTTCCTGGCGGATCACCTGGCGGGCGACGTCTACTTCAAGGTGTCACGCCCCGGCCACAACCTCGACCGGGCGCGGGTCCAGTTCGCCCAGGTGGCGAGCATGGAGGCCCAGGCCGCGGCCATGCGCGACGCGGTGCGCTAGTGGTGTGATTCACTCTTATGCGGCATGTCGATCGGCCC
>JAQBVH010000164.1 GCA_027623615.1 Planctomycetota bacterium
TGCCGTGCGCTCGCCGGCGACCGCGACCACCTCGACGGCAACGACCTGCGCGGTCAGGCTGGGCCGCCCCTCGGGTCCGGGCTCGCCGGCCAGGGCGCGCACGATCTCGGGTCCACGCGGCGTCTGCCGGATCGCGTCGCTGTGCACGATCGTAGCGCCGGGGAGCTCGCGGAGGTCGACCTCGAGGCGCACGAACATGCCGGGTTGCAGCACGGCAGCTTGCTCGAGGCGATCGTCGAGCCGGACGAGCCCAACGAAGTTGCGGCTGCGCTCGTCCGCGGCGGGGATCGTCGCATCGAGCCGCGCTTGCATCGACCAACCGGGCAGGTCGTCAGCGCTCAGGCGCGCGGGAGCCAGCGGATCGAGCTGGGTCAGGAAGCGACCGGGGATCTCGACCACGATCTCGAGCTGGGTCGGATCGAGCACCTCGAGCACGGGCGTGCCCGAGCTCAGGTAGTCCCCCACCGTCGCCAGGCGCGTCAGCACGATGCCGTTCGTGCGCGCGACCAGACACGTCTTGTCCTTGGCCGCGTTGGCAACGTCGAGCTTGGCCTGGGCCTGGTCGACCCTGGCTTGCGCGATCGCGAGGTCCTCGGAGCGCGCACCCGCCCGCGCCTCGGCGAGCAGCGCCGCCTTGGCCTTGGCCCGCGCGTTGGCGGCGTCGAGCTGGGCCTGCAGGCGGATGAGGTCCGCCTCGCTGCGCACCTTGGTGTCGACGAGCGGCTTGTAGCGGTTCACGTCGTCCAGCGCCAACGCCGCCAGGGCGTCGAGCTCGGCGACCTCGGCCTCCAGGCGGTCGATCTCCTCGGAGCGGGTCCCCGCCTCGAGCCTCGCGAGCTCCTTCTGGGCGAGGGTCAAGGCGGCCGTGGCCTCCGAGACCGCGAGCACCTCGCTCGTGTCGTCGAGCCGAGCGAGGACGTCGTCGATCTCGAAGGCCTCGACCTCCTTGTGGGGCAGCGCGATCAGCTGACCCGCGATCTCGAAGCCGTAGTGCGCGCGGGCGGGGCTGCGCACCGTTCCGGTGAGCTGGGTGGTCGGCCTGAGCGTGTCGACCTCGACCGTGACCAGGGTGACCGGCAGCACGAACGGGGGTCGCCCGGCCTCGGCCTCCTTGGGAGGGTCGGGGCGGCTCAGGAACCAGATCGCGAAGCCGACCGCGGCCAGGCCGATCAACGTGGAGAGGAGCCCGGAGAGGCGATTCATGGGATGGCTGAGTTCGAGGTCGCGCGCCGACCGTGGAAGCGCGAATCGTAGCGAGCTGTCCCGGGCCCCGGCCCGGAGGGCACCAGGAATCGGACCGCTCGAACCGGGGGCGTACCAGCACGACGGTTGGTGGACGGTCAGCTCGACCGCGGCGCGCGAGAAAGGTGCTGCTGGCACCAACCTGGGGCATCGCAATCGGGGACCCGTTTCGTAGGCTCGGCCGCTCGGCGCGCGCGCATGTCAGGTCCTCCCATCCTCGAAACCACCATCGCTCCCGACCCGCTCCTCGGCGCCGGGCGCGCGGCGATCGTGTTCCGCTCGACCGACGCCGAGGGGCGGGTCACGGCGCGCAAGGTGTTCACCTCCGGAGCGCTGACGAGGTTGGTGCAGTACCTGTTCCTCGGGGCACCCAATCCATACGCCTGGTGCGAGCACGCGGTCCAGGCGGCGATCCTGCGGCGCAGGATCCTCGCCCCGCTGGTCGCCCACTGGAGCGGCGGCGGCATGCGCGTGGCGGCCGGTTGGAGCGTCGACTGGAACGAGGAGCATCGCGCCTGGCAGCTGCACACCGAGTTCGTCGAGGGGCGTCCGCCCGCCCTGCACCATCCCGATCGCCAGGTTGACGAGGTCGACGACCTGCGCGCCGAGATGAGGCGCCTGGTCGTGCACCTGCGCGCGGCGGGCTTCGACGGGCAGGTCTGGCAGGCGGGGCTCGGCAACCCCGTCGCCCTGGCAAACTTCCTGCTCGAGGAGCGGCCCGACGGGACACGCGGCTGGGCCTGGATCGATCTCGAGTCGGGGGTGCCGGCCCTCTTCCCCGCGCACGTACCGTCCCTCTGGCGCTTCTACCTGCCGCGGGCATGGCGCTACCGGCGGCCGCTCTTCGACGACGTGGACGTCGAGCGGTTGACCGCGTGGCTGGCGGTGTCGCGCGCGCCGCTGTACGACGCGCTCGGGAGCGCGACCCTCGAGGGCATCGAGCGGGACGTGGCGGCCCTCGAGTATCACCAGAGCGCGTGGCGCCGCATGCGCCGCCTCGAGCGCAGCGTGCGTTCGCAGCTCGCCAAGGGGAAGATCACGAACGAGCGCGCGGACGTGTACCGGCGCTCGCCCGTGCGCTGGTACGCCCACGAGGCGTGGCGCGCGACGCGCGGGATCACGCGACGGGTCGCGCACAAGTTCGTGCGGATCGGTCGCATGCTGCGCGACGCGCCCTGGCGCAAGTTGGCCCACGGGTTCGTGCAGTTCCTGACCTCGCACGCCTACCGCACGGCCCTGGCGGAGCGCTTCGTCGATTCGCGCCTGCGGCTCTGGACACAACGGGGTCAGCTCAACCAAAGCGAGGCCGATCACCTGCGCAGCAAGCTCGGGCACGAGGAGTCCTCGACCTACCTGTCCGACTTCGGGGTGCACCTCTCCATCAAGCCGTTCGTGAAGAGCATCGAGTACCTGCTCTGCCCCGCGCTGTTTGCGGCGGGCGTGATCGACGCGTGGACGTTGAGCTTGATCTGGATCTCCGGCGGATCGGTCGGGCGCACGCTGTACACGGGCGGGCGCATGATCCAGAACCTGATGCTCGGTCGTGAGTTGCCGTGGACCGCGCTGTGGGTCGGGTTGTTCCCCGTCATCGGCACCCTGGCCTTCCCGCTGCAGATCGTGCGTTCCAGCCGTGGCGACGAGGACACCATCGCGCGCTTCCTGCTCTACGACGGTTTCAGCGTGATGGGTCGCCGCATCCCGATCTGGGGCGGGCCGAACACCCTGACCGAGCACTGGGCCAACCATCTGCCGGACCGCCTGCGAAGGTCCTGAGTGCCCCCTTCGCGACGCATCACGGTGCGCAGCAGATGACAGGTTAGGGTGGGACCCATGATCCGGTCTGCCCTCCTCTCCCTCCTCGCCCTGCCCGCGTTCGCGCAGCAGAGTGTTCCCTTCCCGGCCGTCGTGACCTCCTCTCCGCAGGACGGCGTGCTCATCCTCGAGCAAGACCACGCGCTGCTCGACGCTCTGCACGCGATCCAGAGCAAGGTCATCCTCCAGGGGGTGCCCTTGCCCCATGGGCATGTCGTCGACCTCGAGCTCGCACGCATTGACTTCGACCTGAGCCGCGTGGGCGTCCACGCCGACGGCAGACGGCGCGCGCACGAGTTCGGGAACCTGAGCCTGTGGAAGGGGGGGCTTCCCGGCGTGGACGGTTCGCACGCCTTCCTGGCGCTCTCGTCGCGGGGCTCCTACGGCTGGGTCCACGACGGCGTCGACGTGACCCATGTCTCGGCCCTGCCCTCGGACGAGCACGGCTGGGCCCAGGCGCAGATGCGCGTGTACACCAACGCGGCCTTGATGGCCGCCGGTCGCGACCAGGGGCCCAGGTGCCTGCTCGACCAGATGACCAATGGGCCGACCCATCCGCTGAACTGGAGCGGTGGCAACACGTCGAACCAGAGTGGCGGTCAACCGCTCGAGTGCAAGATGGCGGTCGAGACCGACTACCAGCTCTACCAGCTCTGGAACAACCTCGACGCGGAGGTCAACTACGTGATGGCCCTCTGCGGTGCACTCTCGGATCGCTTCTTCGAGCAGCTCCAGGTGCGCATCACCTTCCCGTACGTGCAGTTCTACACGAGCTCGGCCGACCCCTGGTCGACCCAGGACAGCGGCGGCAGCTCGGGCGATCTGTTGGGTGAGTTCCAGGCAGCGTGGGCGGGCAACCAGCCGGCTGGCGCGCACCTGTGCCACTTCCTCTCCGGCGCAGGACTCGGCGGCGGTGTCGCCTGGGTCGACGTCCTATGCAACACGACCTACGGCTTCGCGGTCAGCGGCAACATCAACGGTGGCGTGACCTTCCCGGTCTCGCAGGGCGGCAACACCTGGGACTTCTTCGTGTTCGCCCACGAGAGCGGCCACAACTTCGGGTCGCCCCACACCCACGACTACTGCCCACCCCTCGACGAGTGCGCGGACAACTGCAACGGCGTCATCAACTGCACCACCACCGGCACCAACATGAGCTACTGCCATGGATGCACGGGCGGGATGAACAACATCACGACGTACTTCCACCCCACGGCGGTGGCGTTGATGCGCGCGCGGTCCGAGGCCGCGTGCTTGCCCGACCTGGGCTCGGGGACGCCGGTAGTGATCTTCAGCGACGACTTCGAGAGCGGGGACCTGGCCACGGGCGGGTGGATCACCTCCAACCAGCCCTCCCAGGCGCTGGCGAGCGCAGCGAAGAACGGCACCTACGGCTGCCGCATCCGGCGCAAGCGCTGGGTCGAGCGCACGCTCGACACCTCTGGCTTCACCAACGTGTCGATCGAACTGTGGCGCAAGACGAAGAACTACGACGCCGGTGAGCGCCTGCGGATACGCGTCCACGACGGCAGTCAGTGGCACACCCTCGAGGACGCCACCGCCCCGGGTTGGGGCCAGCTCCAGTTCGAGCTCGGAGCCTGGGCCAACAACAACCCGAGCCTGCGCCTGCGCATTCGTTCCGGCGGGAACGAGGGCAAGGAGCGCGGCGACATCGACGATGTCGTCGTGCGCGGCGAACAGTAGCCGCTCGAAGGCCTTTCGGTGGGGCGCGCGGGGGCTACCCTGTGCGCCCCATGAACCGCGACAACGACCGCATCACCTTCCGGGAGGACCTCGACGGTCTCGACGACGACGAGACCATCGTCGAGGATCCGGAGATCCGTCGCGCGAAGACGGTCCTGTTCTTGATCGTGTTCGGCGCGATCTCCGCGTTCATCGTGGTCCTGCTCGTCTTCTTCCAACCCGAGGGCGTGGTCATGACCGAGTCGTGGCCCAACGGGTATCCGAGGACGCGCACGACCTACGTGTCGGCCCCGACCGCGGAGGGGCGCATTCCCCACGGAGCGCACAGGGCCTGGCACGAGAACGGGGAGCTCTCCGAGGAGGGCGTGTTCGAACAGGGGCAACGTGAGGGCACGTGGCGCTTCTGGGACGAGGACGGCGCGCTCGACGCGGCGCGGTCGGGGGAATACGCAGCCGACGAGCGACTCCGCGGGATCGGGGACTGACGCACCCCGACCACGAGCTGGCAGGCCGTTCGCGCTGGCCCTAATCGAGACAACAACGGCCACCACGGGTATTCCCGCGTAGGATCGAGGTGGGTTCTCTCCTCCCCACCCCGCCCCGGGCCCTCTCCGCTCAGGGCGACCTGTCCATGAAAAGTCATCTCTCTCTCCTCCTGGCGGCGCTGGGTTCGTTCTCCGTACGACCTGCCGTCCAAGACGCTTCTCCCGCACAGCCTGACGGGGTCCCCTCCGTCCCCGACGTCCTCGCCGAGTGGCGCGCCGAACACGGCCGCGCCTGGCAGACCGAGGTCGACCACCGCACCGGTCACGTCGACTTCCTGTTCGGTGGAACCGCGCACGGCGAGCTCTCGCCGGTGACGGACGAGGAGTGGCTCGCAGCCGGCCGAGCTTTCGTCGAGGAGTCGATCGACCTGCACGGGATCGAGGTCGACACCCTGGTCGACGAGCGCGTGCTGTACCTGCCCCTCGGCATGGTGGGTAGCTCGGACAAGTGGACGGCCCGCTACCAGCAGCGGGTCAACCAGGTGCCCGTGGTCGACGGCACGGTCAACGTGTTGTTCGATGCGTTCGGAGGCTTGCTCTCGATCCAGAGCAACGCCGAGCCGTGGGTCAGCGGCCTCGACACCGTGCCCTCGATCGGCGCGGGTCAGGCGGCGGCCAGCGCCGGGCAGCACTTCACCGAGCGCTTCGGTGTGCAGGCGCGACCGGGCAGCTTGCCCGCGCCGGTCATCCTGCGCGCCAGCGACGGCGAGGCCATCGTCGCGCAGCTCGCCTGGCAGCTCGACCTGGCCGCGACACTGCCCGACGGGACACCGGAAGCGTGGCGCTACTGGGTCAGCGCGGAGGACGGCTCCGTCCTGCGCGCCGACACCCACAAGCACAACTTGGATGTCGAGGGCACGGTCCAATCGCTGGTGACGCCGGGCACCTCGCCCGACACACCCGGCAACGCCGAGGTACTCGAGCCGATGCCCTACATCCGGGTGACCAGCTCGGCGGGCACGGTCAACGCGGACGAGAACGGCTACTTCGTGTTCCCCGGGGTCAACTCCCCCCTTAGCGTGACGGTCCAGTACACCGGCACGTTCGCCAACGTGGACCACGCCACGGGCAGCAACTACAGCCTGACGGTCCAGGTACCGGCCAACAGCCCCTCGAGCGTCGTCACGATGAACCCGTCGCCGACGGAGGTGATCACGGCCCAGGCGAACGCCTACCTGAACGTCACCCTGCTCCGGGATTGGATCCGTGGGATCAACCCGAGCGATTCGACCGCCGACTTCCAGGCGCAGGCGAACGCGAACCTCAGCAACACCTGCAACGCCTTCTTCAACGGCAACTCGACCAACTACTACCAGTCGGGCGGCGGGTGCGTGAACACGGCTTACTCCACGGTCGTCGCGCACGAGATGGGGCACTGGCTGAACGTGCTCTACGGTACGGGCAACGGCTCGGACGGCATCGGCGAGGGCAACGCGGACGTGTTCGCGACGTACATGTTCGACGATCCGATCGTCGGCAAGGACTTCAGCGGCTCTGGCAACCACATCCGGGACGGCAACAACAACAACCAGTTCTGCGGTGACTGTTGCGGCGGCTGCTACGGCGGCGTGCACGCGGACGGCACGGTTTGGATGGGCGCGGCCTGGAAGGTGCGCACCAACCTCAAGAACTCGCTGGGCGCCGTGCTCGGCGGCCAGACCGCGAACGGCCTCTTCATGGGCTGGATGAACGGCTTCAACCAGACGGCCATCGACTCGATCATCGAGATCCAGTGGCTC
>JAQBVH010000165.1 GCA_027623615.1 Planctomycetota bacterium
CGAGAGGACTGCCGCGCACGTGTAGGGTCCGACCCCTGGCAGGGCGAGGGCGGGCTCGAGCTCGTCCGGGAAGCGTCCGTCGTGTTCCGCGACGATCACGCGGGCGGCGGCGTGCAGATTGCGCGCGCGGCGGTAGTAACCGAGGCCGCTCCAGCGGGCGAGCACCGCGTCCTCGTCGGCCGCCGCCAGCGCATGCACGGTCGGGAAGCTCTCGAGGAACGCGTGCCAGTACTCGATCACGGCCTCGACGCGGGTCTGCTGCAGCATCGCCTCGCTGATCCAGATCGCGTAGGGATCGGCCGTGCGACGCCAGGGCAGGTCCCGCGCAGCGCCCGCGTACCAGCCGAGGAGCTGGTCACGCAGGCGGCGACGAGTGCGCGGATCGAGGCGGGCCATCGGGACAGAGAGTACAGACTCGTCTCGCACCCGCCCGTATGCTCCGGGCGATGAACCGCCTCGTGCTCGGCTTCCTGTGCGGCGTGCTCGCGATCGGCGTCCGCCGCGTGCCGGGCGAGACGCTGCTGGAGCTGCCGCGCGCCGGGGATGGGGCGACCCTCGCCGCGCGCGCCGCGATCCTCGGTCTCGTCGCCCTGGCCCTCGCGCTGAGCAAGCGCACCTGGAGCGGCAGGCCGGGAACGCCGCTGCTCTTCGGTGCGGCGCTCGGCGTCTGGGTCGAGGGCCTGCCCGTCGATCTGCGCTTCAATGGCACCAGCGCGATGGTCCCCCTCGCGCTGGTCGCCCTGGCCCTGTTCGTGCTGCGCGACAGGCGCGCCGAGGCAGAGCCCGCGCCCGAGACGAACCCGCCCGGCTTCGCGCCTGCGGCCCTGTTGATCGGCGCCGGGGTCACCCTCTTGCTCGATCCGCTGGTGCGGGTCGTGCTGCGCTTCGGCGCCGGCACCGGCATGGAGGCCGCCTTCGTCGGCGGCTTGTTCCTGTTGCTGGCCACCTTCGGAGGTCTGGCCTTCGGCGCGCCGCTGCGCGCAGCGCGCGACCGCGCAGGCTCCCTCGCGATGGTGGTCGCCGGGCTCCTGACCGCGCCGGCCGCCCTGCTCTCTTGGGGTGCCCTGCGGGGCCAGGCGATCCCGCCCCTCGCGCGGCGTGAGTTCCTCGACCGCTTCGACCTGGACCGATCCCTCGAGGGCCAGCTGTCGGTGCTCGGCGTCGTCGCGGTGCTCGGCCTGCTCTTGCCGGCCTTCACGGCGGGGTTGAGCGTGACCTGCGCACGCCGCCGGGGCGAGGCGAGCTCCCTGGCCGGCGGCGCTGCGATCGCCTGCGCCTTGCTAGCCCTGCGTTGGGTCGAGCAGCCTTGGTTCGTCGGCGCGTTGGTGCTCGCGGCGGCTGCACCGTGCGCCCTGGTCAACGCGCGCGCCGCGCTGAAGGGACGTTCGCGCGTGGCCCTCGGCGTCCTGGGCCTGATCGCGGTCCTGACTGCGCTTCCCCTGCGCCACATGCACACCCTGGACCGGTCGCCCGTGCTGCCCTGGGAGCGCTTTCCCAGCCCTCCCGGCCACCTGGAGGTGAACCGCGACGGTCAGTTCCTGGTCCGGCGAGCCAGGGGTGGCATCGCCCAGGTCCTGCTAGATCGGGTCGAGATCGCACCGTCCCATGAGCGCGCGGCGGCGGACGCGAAGCGACTCGAACTGGCCCTCGGCCTCGTGCCTGCCGCAGCGCGCGCGGACGGGTTCGAGGTGCTGCTGGTCGGTCAGCTGACCCCGGGTCGTGCGTTCCTGATGAACACGTCCGGCGTTACCCGTGTCGACCGGACCGCGGCCTGGTGGCGGACGATGGACGATCTCGAGACGAGGCTGTTCCAGGGGCAGACCGAGATCACGCCACCCGTCGGCGAGGTCGTCGCGCCGGGCGTCGCCGAGAAGCGGCTCGCGGCCGGCGCCTACGACCTGGTGGTCGTGCCCGCGGTCAAGGGCGGCCCGCCGCCGCGTGCCCCGCGCTTGCCCGAGGTCGAGGGCACCATCGTCGTCGCCTGGATCGATGCGAGCCTCGACCTCGCGCAGCGCCGGCTGCCGGAATACGTGCTCGTCACCCTCGACGGCATGCACGAACCGGCGCTCGCTCTCGTCTCCGGACTCGAGCTCGACGAGCAGCCCGCCGCCCCCGACATGCCGGCGTTCTGGCGTAGCGGCGCTCCGATCGACGCGCCCGGTGTGCGCGAGTACGGCTTCGAGCGCGGCGAAGACCGTGACCGACGCGCGCGCTCCGCGCTCATGCGTCGCTTCGCCCAGGCGTACGACAACAGCCCCTGGGAAGAGCTCACGGCGGGACTGGCGGCGCACTTCGAAGCCCAGGTGCGCAGCTCCCCGTGGGCTGACCGCGCGGTGGGATCAGAGCTGGTCGAGCCGGCACTCACGCATTTGCTCGCGGCAGGCGCGCGCGCTCAACCAGATCGCTTGACCCGCGAAGTGTGGGACGGGCTGGCGGACATCCTCATCGGCAAGCGCGACGTCGAGGGGATCTGGCGGTGGGTCGAACCACTCGCAGGTTTCTGGGACGACTGGAAGATGGGTGAGATCGCCCTCGCCCTCGCGGACCTCGAGAGCCTCGACGTCGAAGCAGCCGCGGCGCGCCTGGCTCCGATCGAGACAACCCCCGCGGACCTGGAGCTGTACGACCACCACCGCCGCGCGCGCTTGAAGTTGGCCGCAGCGCTGCGTGACGCGGGCGATGCGCAAGGCGCGCAGGACCTCGTGGAGGAGCTCCTGCGCGAGGATCCCGAGAACCGTCGCGCATGGGGACTGCTCGCGCCCGTGCCTCCCGAGGAACCCGAGGAGCACCTCGCCCCCCCTGAGGACGGCCAGGACGATGGGTAATCGTTTCCAAAGTGCCTCGTAGGCTGCGCCCTGGCGGACTTGCGGTAGGCTTGAGCGAGGTCAGCGCGCTCTTTCTCGCTGCGTTGCCGACTCTCTCTGCGAGCCATGCGCCACCGCCTCCACCTCCTGCTGCCGATCATCGTGCTCGGCTTCGCCGCCCTCGCCGAGGCTTCGATCGAACGCCTGACCCTGCGTCAGATGATCGCCAAGTCCGACGCGGGCCTCGTGGGCGAGATCATCGCCACAAAGGTCATCGCGGTGCCCCTGGACGACGGTGGGGACGAGCTGACCTTCACCGAGCTCACGATCGAGGGCGCCGACCTCATCACCGGCGACGCGGTCACGGTCACGGTCAGCTACCCCGGTGGCGTCCTCCCGGGGGATCGCGGCAGCTACAACTCCGAGGCGCCGAGCCAGGACGACGTCAAGCTCGGCAACCGGGTGCTCGCCTTCTACACGTGGACCGACAACCTGGGCGGCGGCCATGCGACGAACGAGCTGCACGCCTGGCACGGCGGCCTGTTCCGCACCTTCACCGACAAGCAGGGTCGCGTCGTCGTGCAAGGGCGCGGCCCCGGCTACGCCGTCTCGAGGAACATGCGCCTGGCCGACCTCGGGGACCTGGCACGTGCCCACCGCAAGTCGCTCGACGCCGAGGCCGAGCGGACGACTGGTAAGTAGGTTTCCCTTGAGGCTGTCCCCCCTCCTCCTGCCCACAGCCACCGTCTTCGCGGGCGGGTGGTTCCTCCTTCCGAGCGCCCAAGCTTGGGTCGAGCTCGGCTTCTTCCTGAGCACGGAACATCGCGACTTCCGCGTGTGGAACAACTTCGGGGACCCCGAGGCCAACGACCACACGGTCGAGCATCCGAACTTCCCGGGCTACACCGGCGCGACGGTCGCGATCTGGAAGGGTGCGGTCGAGTGGGGTTCGAGGCTGCACGGCGACGGCGAGGGTGATCCCTCCCAGCCCGCAGGCCTCGGTTCGGGCGGCGCGAACTTCGACCCGAGCTTCCAGGGGTTGGCGCAGGTCGCCGGAAGCGTCGGCGACAACATCCACTCCGAGCTGCAGGGCTGCAGCGGCGGAACCCATGCGTTCACCGAGTTCTTCCTCGATGGCAGCGGCTCGCGCACCTTCTACTACTCCTGCTGGAAGTGGGAGGATGACCCCGATCCGTCCTGGCCGAACCAGACCGGCAAGCTCGACCTGCAGGGCATCGCGACCCACGAGTTCGGGCACGCCCTGGGCCTCGGTCACTCGGACGACCCCGGCGCGACGATGTACGCGACGACCGAGAACGGGAAGTCCCACCGCGACATCGCAGGGGACGACGTCGCTGGCATCAAGGCCATCTACGGCACCGCGGCCCCCTTCAAGCCACGTATCGACGAGGTCTCGATCGACCGGAACTCGCTGACCATCCACGGCGCGAACTTCGCGCCACTGGACAACGAGGTCTGGTTCACCCGGGGCACTGGCGCTGGCGACGGTTCGCCGATCGTCGCCTTTGGCGACTCCCCCAGCGGCGAGACCCTGATCGTCACCGTGCCCGCCCTGGCCGGGCCGGGCGACGTGCTCGTGCGCCTCGGACCGGGCGGCGGCGAGCGCCTCTCGAACGCCTTCCCGTTCGACGCGCGCCTCGAGTGCGACCCGATCACGATCACCTGCCCCACGACCCCCAACTCGGTCGGCAGCGGGGCCCGGGTGATCCTCACCGGCGGACAGAGCGTGTCCGCCAACACGACGGTGCTGAACGCGATCGGGTCCCCCCCGGGCCAGTTCGGCTTGTTCTTCTTCGGCGACGACACGGACGTGGTTCCGCTCGGCAACGGCACCCTGTGCATCGCCGCGCCGTTGATCCGCCTGGCTCCGCTTCCGATCGACGCCATGGGTCGCGCCAGCTTCCCCCTCGACCTCACCAGCCTGCCCCAGGGGGCGGCGATCGAAGCCGGGGACACGGTCCACTTCCAGTGGTGGTACCGCGACCCGAACGGCGGCGGCGCCATGTCGGACCTGAGCGACGCGATCGCGGTTCCGTTCTGCGAGTAGCCGGTTAAGGCACGCGGCTTGTAGACGGGGGCCCCGCCTCCGATAGGGTTGGCTCCCGGTCGGAAGCGCCCACCTGTGCTGCTCGGCCGCCCGGCCCCCTGTGCGATCGCGCCCAGCGATGAACGACACCGCCTCGACCGCCTCGAAAGCTCCGCCAGCGTTGCCCAGGCTCGATCTGGGGTTGCGTCTCGGCCTGGGTCTGGTGCTGGCCCTCGTGGGCCTCGCGGTCTACTGGCCCGCCCTCTCCGCGGAGTTCGTGTACGACGACCATGGTCTGGTCGAGGGCAACGCGCGCATCGCCACGGTCGGGACCGCCCTCCAGAGCTTCTTCGAGCCCCTCTGGGGTCAGGGCGCGGGGGCGGTCATCGACAACATGTTCTGGCGGCCGCTGACGGTGCTCACCCTGGCCGTCGAGAAGGCGCTGTTCGGGCTGAAGCCAGAGCGCTTCCACCAGGTGTCCCTGCTCCTGCACCTGCTCGCCTCCTGGGCGGCCTGGCGCCTGGCCACGCGGCTCTTGCGCTGCCCGACGACGGGTTGGCTGGCGGCGCTCCTGTTCGCTGCGCACCCGGTGCACGTGGAGAGCGTCGCGTGGATCTCGGCCGTGAACGACCCGGCCTCAGCGCTGTTCGCGCTGCTCTCCCTCGAGCGCTACTTCGCCTGGCGCGAGGGTGGCCTGCGCGGGGTGCCCTGGGCTGCGGGCGTGCTCCTGTTGATCGGCCTGCTCTTCAAGGAAACGGCGCTGGTCGTTCCGGTCGTGGCGTTCACGATCGACCTCGCCTTCCGGCACTTGAAGCTGCGCGGCGCCGAGGGCCTGCTCGACTTCCTGCGCGCCTACGCGCCGTGGGCCGTGGGCGCCCTGCTCTACGTGGTCGGGCGCGTGGTCGCCTACGGGTCGGTCCTCGCCGGCTTCGACCAGGCCTCGGCCGGGTTCGGACTCGATCTCGGGCGCGAGATGCAGCTGCGCATCGAGATCCTCGGTGGTTTCCTCGAGGCCCTGTTCGTCCACGGCGACCCGCGCTTCTTCCGGCAAGTACGGCCGGTTCTGCCCCACGGCTATGGACCCTGGACCGTGGCGGTCGTGTCCTCGCTGGTCTGGCTCGCCGCGCTCGGCGCCGCGATCTGGCAGAAGCGTCAGCTCGCCCTGGGCATGCTGCTGGCGATCCCGGCCTCCTTCGTGCTCCTGCTCCTGAAGATCGAGGCGGCGGGCGCCTTCCCCATCTCGGATCGCTTCCTGTACCTCACCGTGATCTTCGCGGCCGTGCTGGTCGTCGGGCTGATCGACAAGCTCGCGCCGCGCAAGGCAACGATCGTGATCGGCCTGGCGTTGACCGTGGTCGCGGGCCTGCAGGCGCGGGCCCGCGTCCTGGTCTTCGAGGACGACCTCAGCCTGTATCGGGCTGCGGTCGAGGCCGAGCCGGACAACCTGCGCGGGCGCACCTTCCTCGGCTCCGTCCTCTTCCAGCGCTACAAGGAGACGAACGAGAAGGACTACCTCGACGAGGCGATGTTCCACTTCCTCAAGGCGCTGATGCTCGGCTTCGACTACGGCCAGCGCGCGCCGAAGCTCGGCGCGGACGCGCCCTTCATCGCGCGCGCCAAGGAGCTCGACGTCATCCTCAACGGGGTGGGACGCGACAAGCTCGAGCTGGACGACACGGTGTTCCGCTCGGGCGTCGACCGCATGGACGCGAACATCGGGCTCGGCAACTGCGCGCTGGCCCTTGGCCAGCTGCCGCCCGAGTTCGACCTCGACTGGCCCCGGGAGATCTTCGAGTACATCCTCAGCGCCTTCCCGAACGAGGTGCGCGCCCTCGACGGGCTGGGTCGCACGTACTATCGCATGGGCGACTACGAGAAGGCGGAATCCAAGTTCCGCGAGGCCGTCGACATCGACGGCACCTTCTCGGACGCCTGGTTCAATCTCGGCCAGATGCTCGGGGAGCTCGGGCGGGCCGACGAGGGCCGTGTCTGCTTCGACCAGGTCTTGAGGCTGCGGCCGGGGTACCTGCGCGCGCTCGACTCGGCCACGCGCCTGGCCATCGATGGCAAGCGCTATCCGCAGGCCGAGGCGTACCTCCAGCAGATCGACCAGGACCACCCGGGCAGCCTCGACGCGATCTTCCTGCGCGGCATGTTGCGCGCCAGCCGTGGCGACATGGCGGGTG
>JAQBVH010000166.1 GCA_027623615.1 Planctomycetota bacterium
GCCCGCCGGCAGGGCGATGAGCTTGTCCTGCAGGGCGGGCCAGCGCCCGTCCTCGGGGTTCCAGTCGGAGGTCTGTCCGTCCGAGCAGATCCAGATCTCGGCGCGCCCGCTGCTGTTGGCGCGCAGGTGCTCCGCGGCGACCTCGAACATGGCCGGCACGTCCGCGCGGGTGGCGGTCTCCCCGGCGAGGGGCAGATCGATCAGGTCGCTGGGTGCCTCGAGCTCGGTGACGACGAGGCCGACGCTGTCGATGACCACCAGGCGCGTCGCGTGCACGCTCTCCAGGGCCGCCGCGATGCGCTCGACGCCCGCCGCGAGCTTGGTCCGGCCGCCCGCGACCTCTTCGGTCATGCTCGCGGAGCGGTCGAGGAGCACGAGCACCACGTCCGGGCGGCCACCGCCGAAGCCCCCCAGCCAGCCCCCCGCGATCGGTCGCCCGAGGCCGATGATCAGGCCGATCACGGCCAGCGTGCGAACGGTGAGGAGCAGGAGCTGCCGCAGGCGCTGCATGCCCTTCGACATCTTCGCGCCCTGCAGCAGGAACATCATCGCCCCCCACTCGACGACGCGCTGGCGCCGCTTGTGGATCAGGTGGATCGCGATCGGCAGCGCGATGAAGGGCAGCCCCCAGAGCATCCATGCCTGGAGGAAGCTCAAGCGCGCCCCCTGCGCTGCTGGCGTCCGAGGAGGAAGCGCGCGAGCACGTCCTCGGGCGGCTCGTCGAGCAGGGCGCGCTGGTAGTCGATGTCCGCCTTGCGCACGCCGTCGGCCAGCCCCTCGAGGTAGCTCGCGAGGGCCGCACGGTAGTGGCGTCCCATCATCGACGGCTCGGCGACTACGGGCGCGCCGCCCTCCAGGTCGACGAAGCGCGTCGTGCGGTCGAACTCGAACTCGAGCTCGCGGCGCTCGAGGATGTGGAACGCGATGGCGTCGTGCTTGCGGAACTTCAAGTGCTGGAAGCACTCGGCCAGGGCGTCGGGCTCGCAGAACAGGTCCGAGAGGATCACGACCATGGCGCGCTGACGCGCCTTCTCGGCGATGTCGTGCAGCGCCTGGATCAGGTTCGTCTCCCCAGCCGGCTCGACCGACTCGAGCACGTCCTGCAAGAGGCTCAGGTGCGAGGGGCGCCGGTTGGGCGGCAGGTGCTTGTCGCCGCCGGAGGAGGCCACCGTCAGGCCCGCGGCGTCGCCCTGGCGAATCGCGACGAAGCCCAGCATCGCGGCGAGGCGGCTCGCGTACTCGAACTTCGAGAGCGTCGAGTCGCCGTTGCCCGCGTTGCTCGTCGCGCCATAGCGCATCGAGCCGGAGCCGTCGACGACCAGACACAGGCGCAGGTTCGTGTCGGCCTCGAACTCCTTGATGTAGAAGCGGTCCGACCGCGCGTACGCGCGCCAGTCGAGGCGCCGCAGGTCGTCGCCGGGCATGTACTCGCGGTACTCCGCGAACTCGACGCTCGAGCCGCGGTGCGGGCTCTTGTGCTTGCCCGCGACCGACCCCTGCATGGGTTGGCGCGACTCGAGCGACAGGCGCCCGATCTTCAGGAGCGCCGCCGCATCGAGCAGCCTGTGGCCTGCCGGTTGGGTGGACATGAACGGGCCGGAAGCGCTAGACCTGCGCGGATTCCTCGAGCAGCCGCGCGACCACGCTGGCAGCGCTCATGCCCTCGGACTCGGCGGCGAACGTGGTCAGCACGCGGTGGCGCAGGACGGGGGCTGCGACGGCCTGCACGTCCTCCATGCGCACGGCGTAGGCGCCGGCCATGGCGGCGCGGGCCTTGCCACCCAGGATCAGGTACTGCACGGCGCGCGGCCCCGCGCCCCAGGCGACCAGGGGCGGCAACCAGTCGGGCGCGGTCCCGCCCTGGGGCCGGGTCTGGCGCACGAGCCGCGCGGCGTACTCGTAGACGTGGTCGGGCACCGGCACGCGCCGCACGAGCGACTGGATCTCGAGCACACGCGGGCCGTCGAGCAGCTTGTTCAGGGTCGGCAGGTCCTCGGCGGTCGTGAGGCGCGCGATCGCGATCTCCTCGGCCTCGTCGGGGTAGTCGACCTCGATCAGGAACATGAAGCGGTCGAGCTGGGCCTCGGGCAGCGGGTAGGTGCCCTCCTGCTCGACCGGGTTCTGGGTCGCGAGGACGAAGAAGGGCGCGTCGAGGGTCAGCGTCTTGCCCAGCACCGTGACGCGGTGCTCCTGCATGGCCTCGAGCATCGCGGCCTGGGTCTTGGCCGGCGCGCGGTTGATCTCGTCGGCGAGGACCATGTTGGCGAAGATCGGCCCGGGCACGAACTCGAAGCGCCGCTCGCCGCCCGGGGTCTCCTGCAGGATGTCGGTGCCGGTGATGTCCATCGGCATCAGGTCCGGCGTGAACTGGATCCGGCTGAAGTCGAGGCTCAAGCACTCGGCGAGCTTCGAGACCAGGAGCGTCTTGGCGAGGCCCGGCACCCCCATCAAGAGGGCGTGCCCCCGGGCGATGAGGCACATCAAGAGCTCGTCGATGACCTGCTGCTGCCCGACCACGGCCCGGCCGAGCTCTGTCTTGACCTGATCGATGGTGTCACGGAGCTGGCCAATGGCCTGGACGTCGCCAGCGGCGAGTTCGGTGGAGTGATCGACTGTCATGGAGGCGAGAATGCGGGAAGGCGAGCTGCGACTTGCGCTTGAGTATCCACCAAGGCCGCGGAGGGTTCACCCCTACCTCATGAATCTGGCCTCCGATCGACCGGGATCCTGAACTCCGAGCAGACTAGCCGGCCTCGGGCTCCACTGGAGTGGTGCTCCCGAACACCCAAGCCGCGGCAACGGCTCCGAGCAGGGGCCCGGCCCAGTAGACCCAATGGTCGGTCCAAACTCCGTGAACCAACGCGGGCCCAACCGTGCGCGCAGGATTCATGGAGGCCCCGGTCAACGGAGCTCCGAGCATGACGTCGAGCGCGACCACGGCGCCGACCGCCAGGGCCCCGTACTTGCCTCTGCGCGGATGCATCGCGACGACGAAGATGGAGGCCACGAGCAAGAAGGTGAGGCCGAACTCGACCGCGAAGCCCGTTCCTGATCCGAGCCCCGCCCTCAAGCCCGTCGTGCCGCCGGCCGCTGCTTGCCACCTGACCGGGTCGGCAAGCCCCTTCAAGGCAGCCGCGCCCGCGATCCCTCCCAGGAGCTGTGCGACGAGGAAGGTCCCCGCCATGCGATGTGGGACGCGACCGGTCGCCCAGAGCATGAACGTGACTGCCGGGTTGATCTGTGCCCCCGAGATCTTGCCGAAGCAAACCACCATCGCGGCCACGACGAGACCGAACGCCAGGGCGATGCCGATCAGGCCGTAGGTGGTCGAGACAACGACGACGTAACCGCAGCCCAGGAACACGATGCCGAAGACCCCGAGGAATTCGGCTACAGCCATACGGAGGATGCGATCCTGCATGTAGATCTGGCTCCTTCAGGTCGCCCGTGCCGCCGGAGGAGGCGGGCTCGCAGTATGGCCGCTCGGCCATGGCGAGGGTGGACAAACCGGCCCGCGCTGGAGGAGGGCCCCACGAGGCGAGCGCCGCGCGCCGAGTGGACCGAGACAATCGTGCTCGCAGGCCAAGGACCTACCCTGAGCCCCGATGCCCCAGGCCTACCACCTTGCCCAGGCGAACTGGGCGCGCATGCGCGCGCCGCTCGAGGATCCCTTGCTCGACAGCTTTCGCCGACGACAGGACCCGCTCAACGCCCTGGCCGAAGCCAGCCCCGGGTTCGTCTGGCGCCTGGCTGGCGACGACGGCCTCGCGTCCTCGATCCGAGCCTTCGAGGACGACCGCATCCTCTTCAACCAGAGCGTGTGGGAGTCGCTCGACGCGCTGAAGGCCTACACCTTCAAGACGACCCACGTGGAGCTGCTGCAGGATCGCGGACGTTGGTTCGAGACCCCGGACAGGGCACCTTCTGTTCTTTGGTGGGTCACCGCAGGGGTCAGGCCCAGCGCCGCAGACGGCCGTGCGAAGCTGGAACACCTCTGGGCCAATGGGCCGGGGCCGGAGGCGTTCACCTTCCGGGACCTGTTCGATCCCCCGCGCTGACGGCCGCGCCTGGCAGCACAGTGGTCACGGGGTTCAGTGGTCACGGGGTTCAGCGGTCACGGGGTTCAGCGGTCACGGGGTTCAGCGGTCACGGGGCCACGAGGCGGAGCAGGCCCTACTCTTCTCCCAGGGCAAGGAGCAGGAGGCGCGCGACATGCTGGCCTTCCTCGACACCGTCCTGAGGTCCGCCAAGCGCGGGCCTGGCGGCGCCCTGCCGGACGCAAGGGCGATGCTCGATGCGGGCGCCGCGCGCATCGATGAGCTCGACGAGTACCCCCGCGCGCGCATGCGCATGACCCTTGGCGCGGCCTACTTCAACCTGAGCCTGCACGAGGAGGCCCTCCCGCTCCTGGATGCGGCCATCGACTACTTCGAGTTCCACGACCTGCACCAGCAGCTGGCCTACGGGTTGTGGCACCGGGGGCGCGCGCGGAACACGCTCGGCCTCGACGGGGCGATCGAGGACTTGCGCCTCAGCCTGGACGAGGCCCTCGTGTCCTACGGACCCGCCTCCACGGACCTCGCGCTCTACTACTTCCACCTCGCGGAGACCCTGGAGTCGCACCTGGACGCGGCGAGCATCGACGTGCGCCGCAGCCACCTCGAGCACCTCGAGACGTACCGACCGGACGATGAGCTGGCGATCGAGAAGGCGCGCGCGGCCCTGGGCCATGGGCTGAACCTGTTCGGCCGCAAGTTCGAGGGCGCGCCGTTGATCGCGGAGGCGACCATGCGCCTGCGCGAGCTGGCGGACCCGCTCGATGCGGACCTAATCCAGGCCCTGTTCCGACTCGCGAACGTGCACGCGGAGAAGGGTGACTTCGTCGGCGCGCGCGAGCTGCTCCAGGAGGGGCTGGCCAAGGGCGACGAACTCTGGGGCGCCGACGGCGAGCCCACCCTGATGCTCCAGGCGGAGGCGGCCTTGATCAGTCTCGACCTGCGCCAGGGTAGGTTCGAGGCGGCCGTGCAGGCCTACGAAGTGCTCTTCCCGCGCATGCAAGCCCAGCTCGCTCCCCGCAACCAAGCACGCGTCAGCGCCCTCTACAGCTATTGCAACGCCCTCTCCCGCACGAATCGCTGGGCGCGAATCATCGAGCTCTACGTCGACGGGGGAGGCCTCGAGGACGTGCGCGCGCTCTACGGTCCCCAGAACAGCTACACCTCCCAGGCGCTGCAGACCCTCGTCGGGGCCTTGATCAGCCAGTCCCGCTGGGAGGAGGCCGCGCAGACCCTGTTGCAGCTCGCGGAGAGCTACCCCGAGGGCCCCGGCCACGCGCAGGACCGCGCGCTGGCCCTGGTGGGCGCCGGCCAGCTGCTCGTCCAGCCCCTCGAGCAACCCGACGCCGCGCGCGGGGCGTTCGAAGCGGCGCTCACGGTCGCGGGCGAAGGTCCGGTGTTCCTGGTCACCCCGGGAGGAGTCGGCCCTGCGCAGGATGCGGGTATCGTCGCCTTGCTGCAGCTCATCTCCCTTGGGGAGCCGCTCGGCTGGGAGGAGGTCGAGGGTTGGAAGGAGCAGCTCGCCGACCGCCGCGAGTCGTTGGGCCTGGAGTGAGCAGCCACCACGGCGCGCCGCCAACCTGAGTTTCGCCGTGAGATCCCGCCCCGTCGTGGTCACGGGCCCTCGCAATGACCCACCCGCCGCCCTGTACAATCGAACGGGCATGGAGACTACGCGTCCCAGCCTGCTCCTGCGTATCCGCGACCCGGCGGACCGTGATTCCTGGTCGGCCTTCCACGGCCTCTACCGCCCGATCCTGCTGCGCTACGCCCTGGCGCGCGGCCTGGGCCACGAGGACGCGGAGGACGTGAGCCAGCACGCCCTCAGCACGGTGCACGCGTCGATCGAGGCCTTCGACTACGACCCCGCGCGGGGGCGCTTCCACGGCTGGCTGCGCACGATCGTCAACAACCGCGTGCGCAACCTGCTGCGGGACAGGGCGACCGAGCAGGTCCATCGCGAACACCTCGCCCAGGAGCGACCCGAGGCCGACCCGGCCCCCTCTCCCGACCAGGTCTTCGAGGACCTATGGATGCAGGAGCACCTCTGGCACTGCCTGCGCGAGATCCAGCTCGAGGTCAACGCGCGCACCTACGCCATCTTCGAGCGCCTCGTCATCGAGGAGGTCCCCGTCGCACGCATCTGCGAGGAGTTCGGGGTCGACCGCGGAGGCGTCTACACGATCAAGTGGCGCGTCACCAAGCGCATCGCCGAGCGGATGAGGCAGCTGACGGAGGAGGGCCGGTGACCGTCGGCGACGAGGCCCTGCTGCGCTACCTCGCCGAGGAAGGCGACCAGCGCGAGCGCGACGCGACCCACGCGCAGGTGGAGGGCTCCCCCACCCTCGCGCGGCGCCTCGACGAGCTGCGCGCAGAGCTCGACTCGTGGACCAAGCACCTGCGCCATGCCGGCCCCGTGCCCCGGGCCCGCGGCGGCGACCTGGCCGGCGGACCGCTGCCCGCCGACACCATCCCGGGCTACTCGATCCTGGCCGAGGTCGGGCGTGGAGGTCAGGGCGTCGTCTACCGCGCGCTGCAAGTCGACACCGGCCGTCTGGTCGCGCTCAAGCTCCTGCGCGACGGACCCCTGGCCTCCGACGACACCCTGCGCCGCTTCCGGCGCGAGGTCGAGATCGCCGCCGGCCTCGACCACGACGGCATCGTGACCGTGTACGAGGCCGGCGAGACGCCGCAGGGTCGACAGTACGTCGCCATGGAGCTGGTCGAAGGTCGCCGCCTCGACCGACACGTCGAGGCCGCGGAGCCGGACTTCCGCGCGCGCGTCGAGCTCGTGCTGCAGGTCGCGACCGCGATCGAACACGCCCACCGCAAGGGCGTCATCCACCTCGACCTCAAGCCATCCAACGTCGTCGTCGACGGCGAGGGCGTCGCCAAGGTGCTCGACTTCGGGCTCGCGCGCTCGATCCAGGCGCAGGACCCGACCCAGACCCTCAGCCTCGCCCTGGCC
>JAQBVH010000167.1 GCA_027623615.1 Planctomycetota bacterium
GCCAGGCGGGCTTCGATCGCCTCCTCGGATTCGCCCGGGTCGGCGGCGAGCGGGGTCACTCCAACCTGCTCAGCGAGCGCGCCGAGCTCCTCGCCGAGGGCTTCGAGACGCGCGTCAAGCCCTTCCAGGATCGCTTCGACGGTCGCCAGACCGAGCTTCTCGTACAGCCCCGGGGTCGCCGTCTTGGGCTCGACGTAGAGCGCGGTGGCCAGCCCGTTCAAGAGCCGTCCGACCTCGTCCCCGCGGGCGGGATAGTTCGAGCGCTCCGCGACGGTCCAGACTCCGTCCACGAGGACGACGGTGGCCGTGCCATCTGCCGTGTCGATCACCAGGCGCGTGGCCTGCTCGACGTCGAGGTCGGGGAAGAGCAGGTCCTCGGCCTGGTTCCAGGCGGAGCGATCCGCCCGGGAAGATTCGAGCGACATGCCCACGAGGGTCATCAGCGCCGACAACGCGACGAGCACGAGCAGGGGAACGAGCTTCATTTCGCTTTCCTCCGGGTCACGCAGTGCAGGCCGTAGAGCATCCCGAGGAGCAGGACCAGCCCCGGTGGGAGCAGCAGGTTGCGCAGGAAGAGGGTGTCACCCAGGTCATCGATCTCGCGCTTGAGGTCGCCCTTCACGCGCCCGAGGGCGCTGCGGGTCTCCGCCAGCTCCTGGGTCTTGTCGTTGATCTTCTGGATCTGCTGGCTCGAGGTGTAGACCACACCGCTCTCGTCGGCGCCCTGCATCAGCTCGCGGATCTCGCCCTCGAGCTTCTGCTGCTTCTTGGCCAGGTCGTCCCCCTTGGCCTGGAAGCGCTTGCGCGCCTCCTGGTCGAGCTCTTCCTTCTTCGTGAACAGGCGCCGCTCGATGCCACGACTGCGCAGCGAGAGCAGGTCGTTCGAGCCGCAGAGGTTCTCGAGGGCATTGATGAGGACGCTCGGGTTGTCGTTGAGCGGGGACGCGCCCCGCCAGCAGAGGTTGTCGTGGAGGAAGTCCACGTCCGCGATCACGATCCCGTTGAAGTCGGTGGTGGACTCGCCGAGGTGCTCGTCGTCGCCCTCCCACCGCTCGGGGGCGCCGCCGGGGAAGCTGGTCTTGATCGGGCCGCGGACGCGGGCCGCCAGGTTGCGCCGTAGCCCCCGGATCGCCATGCCATCGACCGCCGCGGAGAGATCGCCGAACTGTCGGATCTCGACCTCCCCGTGGGGACCGGCCTCCCGGGTGGTCAACAGGACCTTCGCCCCCGAGTGCGCGGCCTCGAGGTCGAGCCCGTCCGTGTCGGTCACGGTCAAGCCCTTGATGAGGATCTGGATGCGCAGGGCCTGGGCCACGTCGGCGGCCGTCGCGTTGGGCTGCAGGAGCACGACCTCGTTGCCCTCGGCAACCTCGGGGTCGGTCGAGAACTCGAAGGTGACCGGGGCGCGCACCCCGTCCGAGAGGGTGATCGACGCGCCCTCCTCGGGTACGCCGCTGAACTCGATCGTGCCCTCGGCGTGCTCGAGGAACTGGGCGACCAAGGTCGGAGCGAGGGCGATGATGCTCTCCGGCGAGCGCTGGAGCTGCTCCACGTCCATCCCGCGACCGCCGGGGGTCGTACGAATCAGGGGGGTGAACGTGGTCGTCGCTTCCTCGGCGACCCTCAAGCTGCCCGGCGCGAGCATCGAGACCAACCGCATCGAGCTGGTCACCACGTCATCCTCCGCCAGGACTCCCGCGTCGACCCCAGTGTTGAGGTCCGTCCAGAGAGGGAACGGCAGCGCCTGATTGCGGAAGGGGATCAGGTGCCCGAGCTTGAGGTCGCCGACGACCACCCCGGGCTCGACGTCCACGCCCCATGCATGCAGGAGCTCAGGCAGCTCGCTCGAGGCGTCGATCGGCGGGCGGGCCTGGGGGGGCGGGAGCTCGAACACGCAGTGGGGGTCGACGAGCACGCACACCTTGCCGCCCGCGAGGGCGTACTGGTCGATCGCGTAGCGCGTCGTCTCGGGCATTCCCTTGGGGTGCACGACCAGGACCGCATCGAACTCCAGGGCGTCGAGGGGTTCGGTGCGCTCGGCCGGGAGGAACTCGACCTCGAAGGTCTGAGCCAACTCCGCGACGATGCGCCAGGCCGGCTCGGGGGGGCCGAAGGGGTTGGCGCCCTGCCCGCCCTGCAGCGGCAGGCTCGAGAAGACGGCCACCTTGGGCGGCTCGGCAACGGAGAGCTTGATGATGAGCTTGGCCAGCTCGTACTCGAGGAAGCTCTCCTGGCTCGGGTCGAGGTCGCCGATCGTCGCGACCTCGTCGACGGAGTTCGTCGCGGCGAGGCCGAAGAAGAGCAGGTCCCCCTTGGCGTTGAGCATCGTCCCGCGGATGCCGAGGGACGCGGCGAGCTCCTCCTCCTTGGAGTAGGGCTCGGGGTCGATGATCTGCAGCACGATGTTGCCATCGGCGGCGTCCTCGAACTCGGCGAGGAGCTCCTCGACGCGCCGGCCGAAGTCCTCGATGCCGACCTCCGGGGCCAACTCGCGGGAGTAGAACAAGCGCAGCACGATCGGCTCGTTGATGCGGCCGAGGATGTTGCGCGTGCCCTGGGCGAGGGTGTACAGGCGGTCCTCGGTGTTGTCGATGCGCCAGTGCCGCAGCGCGGCGCCGCCGAAGTACACCGAGCTGATGAAGAACGCTGCGCCCACCAGGAGCGCGAGGAACGAGAGGGTCTTGCTCTGCATCTCAGCTCGCCTTCTTGAGTTGGACCAGGGCCGTGTTGATGTAGAGCGCTGCGCCGATCAGCGTCCCGAAGAAGACCAGATCCCTGGCCTCGATCACCCCGCGCAGCAGGTTGTCGTAGTGGGTGCGGAAGCTCATCTGGAGGAAGGCTTCGGTCAGGGCGTCGACGCCGAGCGCGTCGACCGCGCTCACCATCATGGGGATGTCGGCCAGCATGAAGCTGAAGCAGACGACGACCCCGAGCACGAGGCCGATCACCTGGTTCTTGCTCAACGCAGAGGCGCAGGAGCTGATCGCGAGGTACGCGCCGGCCATCAAGAAGGTGCCCAGGTAGCCCACCAGGATCACCCCGTGGTCGGGACCGCCCAGCCAGGCGACCGTGTACCACTCGCCCATGGTCAGGAGCAGGGCGATTCCGAAGAAGGTCCAGGCCGCGAGGAACTTGCCGCAGACCGCGCTGCCCGCTCGGATGGGCAGGGTCAGCAGCAGCTCGATCGTGCCGCTGCGTCGTTCTTCGGCCCAGAGCCGCATGCCCAGGCCGGGCATGAGGAAGAGGAGGAACCAGGGGTGGTAGTTGAAGAACGGGTAGAGGGTCGCGTTCGACTGCTCGTACAGGCGACCGATGCCCCAGGTGAAGCCCGCCTGCACGAGCAGGTAGATCACCAGGAACACGTACGCGACCGGCGTCGTGAAGTATCCGCGCAGCTCCCGCTTGAAGATGCGGAACCACTGGGAGCGGTAGGTGCTGCGCTGCAGGGTCTCGGCGAAAGCGCTCATGCCTGGCCCTCCGTGATCTCGGCAAAGACATCGTCGAGCCGACCGGGGTCCACGTGGACGTGCTCGACCTGCCAGCCTGCTTGGTAAGCATGGTCGGTGACCGCGCGCACGATCGGGTCCTTGCCCGCGGGCAGGACGCGGTAGTGGTCCTCGCCAAGCTCGTCGACCGAGGCCACGCCCGGCAGCCCGGCGAGCTGGCTGCGTGCGTCCCGCGCGCCCTGGACCCGCAGCTCGACCGCCTGGTGGGTGCGCGAGCGTTCGCGCAGGGCGGTAGGTGACCCGTCGAAGAGCACCTTGCCGGCCGCGATGATGATCGAGCGCGTGCAGACCGCCTCGACCTCCTCGAGGATGTGAGTGGAGAGGATGATCGTCTTGCCCGCGGACATGCGCTGGATCAGGGCGCGCACGTCACGCTTCTGGTTCGGGTCGAGACCGTCGGTCGGCTCGTCGAGGACGAGCACGTCCGGGTCGTGCAGGAGGGCGACCGCCAGGCCCACCCGACGCTTGAAGCCCTTGGACAGGGTCTCGATGCGCTGGCGCCAGACACCACCGATGTCGACCAGGGAGCAGGCCTCGTCGATGCGCGCCCGCTTCGTGGAGCCGGTCAGGTCCCTGGTCTGGGCGATGAACCCCAGCAGCGACGCCGGGGTCATGTCCGGGTAGAGGGGGGCGCCTTCGGGCAGGTACCCGAGCCGGCGCTTGGCCTCGTCCGGCTCCCTGAGGATGTCGTGGCCGCATACCAGGGCGGTGCCCGAGGTGGGGGGCAGGAAGCCGGTCAACATCTTCATCGTGGTCGACTTGCCGGCCCCGTTCGGGCCGAGGAAGCCGAGGACCTCACCGGGTTCGACGCGGAAGGTCACGTCGCGGACCACGCGATGCGTCCCGAACTGTTTGGACAGGTTGCGGAGCTCGATCATGGCTGCGGGCAGCGCCAACTGGCTTAGCGCGGGGTCGGAAGGCTGCAGAGCGGCGGAGATTAACCACGGGACAGCGAACTCTGGCAAGAGCCTGGCCCGTCCCTCCGGGCGATGTGGGTGTCTCTGGGGGCTCAGCTTCCCATTTCCGGACATGTGCGTACCGGCGATTGGGCTGCAGGGGACAAATTCTTCCGGCCCCAGGTTCGAGCTGAGTGCGCCGGGCAACCGATACGACCGGACCGGCCATCTCCGCCGGCGAGCCCCCGATGGACACCTCCACCATCCGCATCAGCCTCCAGGACGAGCGAAGCGACCGCTTCGTCGGACGGGTCGACGACGTTTGGTTCGGCGCAGACGGCGCGTCGATGTCGATCGCGTTCGATCTGCGCGAGGGTCCGACCCTCTCCCTGGGCCGCGCCGCTCAGGTCTGCTTCGAGGGCGGCCCCTTCGAGCAGGAGGTCCAAGCGGCCGGCCTGATCGTGGCTCGCTCCGAGTCCGACCAGGACCGCTATCAGCTGCGCTTCGGCGAAGCGGCGTACCCCGCCATTGGCGTCCTCTTCGAGACCCGTAGTGATCCGCGCGTGACGCCGCCGGTAGGGCAGAAGATCACGGCTGCCTTGCGCTCGCTCGACACGAGCGCCAAGGCGACGGCTGCGGAGTTGATCGACCTGTCCTGCGGAGGCGCGGCGCTGGCGCTGCCCCTCGCCCAGGAGCGCAGCCTGGCAAGTTTCCAGCGCGTTCGTGTCGCCCTGCCGTTGCCGGGCCTGGCCGAGCCGCTGGTGTTCGACGGCGGAATCCGCCACCGCACCCTGCGCGACAGCCGCGTCATCTACGGCGTGCAGTTCGACCCGGGCCGCGACACGGACCCGCGCTTCGCGCAGCTGGGGCGCTACGTGCAGTCGCGCCTGGGCGAGCTGCGCGCCGCCGGGTCCTTCCTGCATCTACCGTCGGAGAGAGCATGAGCAGTCTACGCTGTCGCCTGGTCGACTGTCACGGGCGTGAGCGCACCGGCGAGGTGCTCGGTGTGCATACTCATTCCGGAGAATCCCGGCTGACCGTCGAATTCGGTCGCGGTGAGGACGTCGTGTTGCCCCTGGGAGACCAGGTCGGCGTGGCGTTGTTCGGACCTGATCTGTACCTCCCCCACGAGTTCCGTGGATGTCCGGTCCTGCGCTCGGTCGTGTCCGGGTCCCAGCGCTACCAGTTCCGAGTCGACCCCTCGCGTCGCTTCGAGCTCGACATGGTGGTCGGCGGTCGCGGCGCCGTGCGGGTCAGTCCCAAGGGGAGCCAACCGGTTCAGGTCGAACTCCTGCTGCCCGACGGGAGCGACAGCATCCTCTGTCCGCTGCACGACGCTTCCGTCACCGGAGTCTCGGTCGAGATCGGCTGGGCCCAGGAGAAGCGCCTCGCACCGGTGCGTGAGCTCGACGTTCTCGTGCACCTGCCCGACCTCGGTCAAGGCCCGTCACTCCACGTGCACGTGCGACGGCGGACGGTCGACGGGGTGCGCATCGTGTACGGCCTCGTCCTCGATTCGGCGGAGACGCCGGCCGCGAACGCAAGCGTGAAGGCCCTGGCGGCCTGGGTCGAGACCCGCTACCAGGAGCTCTCGGGGGGCGCGCGCGTCCTCAGGCGCACGGGCTGACGCGCGCAAGTCCCTGGCTGCGGGGACCTTGGAATCGGGGCTGGAACGGCCCCCTCCAGCCTGGCAGGGTCGTGGATCAGCACGATTGCCACGATGACCAGGCCCTCCTCCCCCGATCCGACCATGAACGGCCGCGCCCTGGGCGGGACCGTGAACGTCGACCGCAGATCCCTCCACACCTTCCGCGCCGAGCTGGCCCAGGAGCGCCAGGTCGTCCGACGCTTGCAGCTGGAGCTGACCGCCGAGGTCGCCCTGGCGCGTCGCGCAACCGAGGAGACCCTGGCCGCAAGGGCAGAGCGCGAGGAGTACCGGCGTGTGCTCGCGGCTGCGATCGCGAACGAGAAGCGCTCGAACGAGGAGCTGGCGCGCGTGCGCGCCGAATGCGCACGAATCGAAGAGCGGCTCGTGGTCGCCGAACGAGCGCGGGGCGAGGCTGCGGGGCGCACGCGGGAGCTCGAACGCCGCCTGCTGGAGCAAGACGAACAGGCTGCGCGTGAGCTCGCAGAAGTCAAGGACCGAGCCTGGTCCGACCGGGAGGCTGGCGCCCAGGAACGCCAACGCCTGGCGCACGAGCGCGGGCTGGCCCTCGGGCAGGTCCGCGAGCTGAGCAAGCACGTCGTCCTCGAGAGGCCGGAGTCCGCGCGGGTCGCGGAGTGGCGCTCGCGCCTCTGCTTCGCGTCGGCTGCGTTCTGCGCCACGATGTTCCTGCTGTTCCTGACACCCCTCGTTCTGGCCCTCTTCGCCGCCGACAGCGGCACCTGGCCCAGCGCTGCGGCGGGGTTGTCGGCCTGGCGTCTGCTCCTGTTGGAGGTCGTCTGGTTGGGAGCGGGGCTAGGCCTGCTGTCCCAGGCCGTGCGGGATCGGCGTGCCGCGGAGCTCGCAAGCCAGGTCGCAGCAGAGCAGGCGGCTGCGGAGCGTGCCGCCGTGGACAGCGCGGAGCCTGCGGCTTGAGCGAGGTCCGCTAGAGTGGCGGCATGT
>JAQBVH010000168.1 GCA_027623615.1 Planctomycetota bacterium
GGACCTGTTCGCGGACGTGGGGCAGTACTTCACGGAGCGCGGCCTGCTGCGTGTGCTCGTCGACGCGGGCGCGGTGGTCGGCATGCTCGGGGTCGTGCCGCGATCGGACGAGGTCATCGAGCTGCGCAAGATCTACCTCGCGCCCGCCGCCCGCGGCGCGGGACACGGCGGGCGGCTCCTGCGCGAGGCCCTCGCTCACGCGCGGGCCCTGGGCGCGCGCAAGGTGAGCCTGCAGTCCTCGACGAAGCTGACCGAGGCGCTCGGAATGTACGCGAAGGCGGGCTTCCGGCACGTCGAGGCCGCCACACGCTCCTGCACCTGCGACGTGTCGATGGAGCTCGCGCTTTGAGTCTGACCGAGGCGGAGGTGGTCGCAGGGCGCTTCGGTCGGCTGCGCCTGCTCGCCTGCGATGACCCGGCCGTGTTCTGGGTGGAGGCGCACGGCTTCATCACGCCCGGGCTCGTGCGTCGCGACCTCGAGGCGGCCGAGGCCTTCGGTCGCCGTCATCCTTGGGGGTGGACCTACGTGGCCGACACGACCGGGGTGAAGGTCGTCCATCCCCTCAACCTGCTGCAACTGCGGCGCATCCCGGACCTCTCGCACCTGGCCCATTATCTCGTGCTCGCGCCCAGGCTCCCGATCCGCGCGGCGATCCGGCTCGCGCGGCCGATCGTTCGACCCGAGCGGGTGTTTCGTGCGCGCAGGGAGCTCTGCGCGCACCTCGACCTCGATGCGTGAATGCGAGAATCCGTGAACCCGTACCCATCTACACGACAACGAGGACACCCATGCTTGCGACGATCCTGACCCTGACTGCCCTCGCTGCCCCCCAGGACGCAGCCACGCTCGAACCCTTCGAGCTGACCGTGCGCCGGGCGGTCCTGACCCCCGGCATCGACCTGTTCGAAGAGCCTGGCGTCGAGATCCGCGCGGCCGCGCGCACGCCCGGACGCAAGATCCTCTCGATCGACAAGGACGCCAGCAAGGTCGCGCGCTGGACCGACGACGCGGGTACGGACCTGAGCCACGGAGCGCCGACGGACTTCTTCTTCTGGGTCGACGTCGAGAGCTGGGGCGAGCCTGCGGAGGCCTCGATCGTGAAGTTCAAGACCGAGACCGTGCCGGACGCCAGGGCGCAGCGCATCACGTTGAAGGGCACCCTCGGACTCGTCACTGCTTCGAAGACCAAGCAGGACACAGCCACGGTCGCGCTCGAGAAGGGCAAGCAGCTCGAGGTCGCAGGTCTGAAGCTGAAGCTCAGCGACGTCGAGGATCAAGGCGGGCAGGTCAGCCTGACGATCGAGACGAGTACGCCGCTGGATGCGATCCAGGAGGTCACCTTCGCGGACGGCGCAGGGAAGGAGATCGAGGCCGAGGACATGGGCAGCGGCTCCTTCGGCTTCGGCGGCAAGTTCACCTACAGCAAGAGCTGGCTGCTCGACCGGCGTGCGCCGAAGATCGAGCTCACGGTCAGCTACTGGTCGGACCTCGAGACGACCCGGGTACCGATCGACATGTCCCTCGGTGCTGGGTTCTGAGCCGCGGACGGACACCGACTCCCGTAGGCGCGCCGATGGCTCTATCCTGCACCTCAACCAGAAAGGCCTGATGATGATTCATGTGCTCGCCCTGCCGCTGCTCCTCTCGGGAGCGCCGCCCGTCTCTGCCACCCTGCGCGCGATCCCCGAGGATTCCATCTTCGCCCTGCACATCGATGGGGGCGCGGACCTGCGGGCTCGCCTGAAGGACAACACCTGGTTGAGCCTGGCCATGCAAGCCTCCAATCAGGCTGTCAGCGAGGTGCTCGAGGAGTTCGACCTTCCCGCGATGGACGCCTGGCTCGAGGACATCGACGACGCCAGCGTCTTCCTGGCCAGGGGAGACCACCCGCTGGGAACCCTGGGCCTGTTCGTCACGGCGGAGGGCGGCGGCGCGATCCAGCGCGCGTTCGCGCGTTTGCGGGAGACGATCGAAGAGGAGGTCGAGCCGACCTCCGACGAGGACGGGATCGTGCTCTACGACGTCTCCGAGCTGGGCTTCGAGCTGGCCGGAGACACGGACGCGGTCGAGCTCGTGCTCGTCCAGCGCGGCGAGCTGTTCGGCATCGTGGCCTCGGACGAGAGCGGCACGTCGGCGCGCCTTGCGGCGGCCAGCCTGGACGGCGACGGCGACCACCCGGAAGGGCTCGTGAACGTCAACGCCGAGCTCTCCGGCACCCAGATCGGTGTGCACTTCGACCTCGCCTTCCTGTCGGAGCTGTTCGACGAGGACCTCTCGGGCCCCGAAGGCGAGATGGTCGCCAAGATCCTCGAAGGCCTGGGCGCGGTCGGCGTGGGCCTGAAGTTCGGGGAGGGCGGCGCCTTCGAGGGCCTGGTCCACCTCGCGTTCGACGAGGATTCCCTGGCCTCCCAGTTCGCCGACGTGTTCAAGCCGTTCGATCGTGGGCTGCTCGACTGGGCGCCCAAGGAATCCACCGTCCTGAGCATCGCCGGGATCGACTTCGTCGGGTTCCTAGAGGTGATCCTCGACATGGTCGACATGATCGAGCCGGGTGCGACCGACGAGGCCATGGACCGGCTCGACGCCCTCGCCGACGAGACGGGTGTCCACGTGATCGACGACGTGCTGTCGCTGCTCGAGGGCTCGATCATGACCTTCATGACCAACCTCCCCGACATCGAGGCGATCGAGACGGGCGAGGAGATGCCCGCCTTCGGCTACGTCATCGGCCTCGAGGACCACGAGGCCTTCGAGGAGAACCTGCTCGCCATCCTCGAGCCCCTCGGGCTGATGGAGCACGTCGACGTCAAGGAGTTGAGTCACGGCAACCTCTACACGATCCCGGATGTCCCGATCGCGCTCGGCATTGGAGTCGGCCGCGGCGCGATCTCCCTGGTGATGGGTGACGCCCTCTCGCACGTCGAAGCGGTGCTCTCCGGCGGCGACCCCCCGGGGGCGCTGGAGAACCGCTTCCTGCGCAAGGCGCTGGAGGAGAACGAGGACTCCGTCTCGGTCGCCTTCTGGGACGTCGACCTGCTCGACACGATCCTCAGCCTCGTGGACGCCCCCTTCGAGGTCGGCGACATGCTCGACGATCTGGAGGGCACCTTCGTGATCACGTCCGACGTGAGCTCGACGGCGATGTCGTTGCGCGCCGAGCTGCGGTAGCGACGAGCTGACGCAAGGCCAGGCGCGCTGGGGTGGGCCCCGGCGCGCCCGCATCCTCTGGAGTCAGCCCGAGAGCTTGCCCACCAAGCCGGCCTCCCCAGCGCGGCGGTGCGGCGGGACGAGGAAGAGGCCGGCGAGCACCAGGAGACCGACTCCGGCGTAGATCCAGTGCAGGACGGACTGGTCGACGTCGACGAACAAGATGTCGTGCAGGAGGCGACCGACGAAGGAGTAGTCCTCACCCGACGCCTGCCCGGCCGCGCGTCGCAGGTCCATTTCCCAGTGGGTCAGGCAGCACAGCTCGCCGCGCGCAGCGTTGAACACGATGTAACCCATGATCGCGAGGTGGGTCATGCGCAACGCTGGGTTGCGCACCCATCGCCAGCGGCACACCCCCCCGACGGGGACGGCGAAGAGCATCACGAGCAGGAATACGACCACGGCCAGGTGGGCCGCGGTCACGACGTCGGCGAGGAGGGCGGAGGACATGCTGGTGGAGGGCACCCGCGCCGCGTTGGTTCAAGCACCTTGGAAAATGCACGGTTGGCGCCCTGAGAGTCCCCGGGCACCATGGCCGGCATGTTCTTCGCCCTGCTCTCCACACTCGCGCCCGTTCAGGAACCCGGCTGGCACACGATTCAGCTCAACCCCGAGTTCACCTGTGAGGGTGCCTCCTATGGGGACGTGAACGGAGACGGGGTGAACGATGTGGTCGCGGGGCCCTTCTGGTGGGCCGGGCCTGAGTTCAGCGCGCGGCACCGCTACTACGACGGGAAGGTGTTCGAGACGGAGGCCTACTCCGACCACTTCTTCTCCTGGGTGCGGGACTTCGACGAGGACGGGGACAACGACATCCTCGTCATAGGGTTCCCCGGACAGGTCGCGCACTGGTACGAGAACCCGGGTGCTGGGGAGGGCGCGTTCACGCCGCACCTGATCCACGACAACGTCGACAACGAGTCGCCGCACTTCACCGACCTCGACGGGGACGGGCGCGAGGATCTCGTCTGCCACTCGGGCGGCAGGCTGTGCTGGTTTTCGATCGACCCGGCCAACCCGCGCGCGCGCTGGACGCGGCACGACCTGTCGGAGCCCCTCGGGTTGGGGCGCTTCACGCACGGCATGGGCGTAGGTGACATCAGCGGTGATGGGAAGCCGGACGTGCTCCTGAACACCGGGGTCTGGGTCCAGCCGGACGCCCTGGCGGGGCAGTCGTGGCAGCGCGTGCCCTTCCTGTTCAGTCGCGGGCAGGGCGGCGCGCAGATGCTCGTGACCGACGTCGACGGGGACGGCGATGGTGACGTGGTGACGAGCCTCAACGCGCACCGCTACGGGCTCTCGTGGTTCGAGAACCGCCTGGGCGAGGACCCGCCCTTCGTCGAGCACCCGATCATGGGCAGCGTGGCTGGGGAGCACGGCTGCCCGATCGCGGTCAGTGAGCTGCACGCCCTCGACCTGGCGGACGTGGATGGTGACGGCCAGCCCGACGTGGTGACGGGCAAGCGCTGGAAGTCCCACAACTATGGCGAGCCCGGTTCGCGCGACTCGGCCTACTTGCTCTGGTTCTCGTTCGAGCGCGGAGAGGGCGGCGTGACCTGGACGACCCACCTGATCCACGACGTGTCGGGCGTTGGGGTGCAGGTCATGGCGGGGGACGTGGACGGCGACGGGCGCACGGACGTCGTGGTCGGCAGCAAGGCGGGAGCGCACTTGCACCTGCAGCGCGAGGACGGCGCGCGCCTCGCGCTGCCCGAGGTCGCCGCGGTCGAGCCGAACCCCGACATCTTTCCCGCGGGCGGCGTCGCGCCGGTCGGCGCGGACGGCGGGCCGTTGAACCTGGACTTCGACACGGGCGACCTGACCCACTGGACGGCGGAGGGCGAGGCGTTCACCAAGCAGCCGATCAAGGGCGACACCGTGAAGCCCCGGCGGGAGGACATGGCCTCGGACCACATCGGTCAGTACTGGATCGGCGGCTATGAGGAGCTCTCCGACGCGCCGACCGGCACGTTGACCTCCGCTCCGTTCGAGCTGACCCAGCGCTACGTGGCCTTCCTGATCGCCGGCGGCAACCACGCCGAGCTCAGGGTCGACCTGGTCGATGCGGTCTCCAATCAGCGCCTGATCAGCGCGACCGGCCGCAATCACGAGGCCCTGCGCCCGACCGTGCTCGACCTCGTCGTGCACGTGGGCAAGCAGGTGCGGGTGCGACTGGTCGACGAACACAGCGGCGGGTGGGGGCACCTGAACTTCGACCACCTGCGCCTCTACGCCGAGCGGCCGACCTTCCCCGACGGGCTCGAGGTGCAGTCCGAGATCGACGTGCGCAGTCACGCGGGGCAGACGCCCGAGGAGGCCGCCGCTTCGATGAGCGTGCCCGCGGGTTTCGCGGTCGACCTGATCGTCGGCGAGCCGGACCTCTTTCAGCCGATCGCGTTCACGTTCGACGAGCGCGGCCGGCTGTGGGTGGCCGAAGCGCACTCCTATCCGCAGAAGCGCGACGATCCCGAGCAGGCCAAGGACCAGCTCCTGATCTTCGAGGACACCGACGGCGACGGCGCCTTCGAGACGCGCAAGGTGTTTGCGACCGGGCTCGACCTGGTCAGCGGCCTCGAGGTCGGCTACGGCGGCGTCTTCGTCGGGCAGGCGCCGGAGCTGCTCTTTCTGCCCGACCGGGACGGTGACGACGTGCCCGACGGGCCGCCCGAGGTCCTGCTCGACGGCTGGGGGTACCAGGACACGCACGAGACCCTCAACGCCCTGCTCTGGGGGCCCGACGGCTGGCTCTACGGCTGCCACGGTGTGTTCACGCACTCGCGGGTGGGTCGCCCCGGAACGCCGGACGAGGAGCGCGTGCCGATGAACGCTGGCGTGTGGCGCTACCACCCGAAGACGCGCGACTTCGAGGTCTTCGCCTGGGGCTCCTCGAATCCCTGGGGCCTCGACTTCGACGACCGCGGGCAGCCCTTCATCACCGCTTGCGTGATCCCGCACCTCTACCACGTGATCCAGGGCGCGCGCTACGTGCGCCAGGGCGGGAGCCACTTCAACCCGCACGTCTACGCCGACATCCCGACGATCGCGGATCACCTGCACTACGTCGGCTCGACGCCGCACTCGGGCAACGGACGCAGCGACGGCGCTGGCGGCGGCCATGCCCACTGCGGCGCGATGGTCTACCTCGGCGACGCCTGGCCCGAGCGCTACCGCGACACCCTCTTCCTGTTCAACATCCACGGCAACCGGATGAACAACGAGGTGCTCGTGCCGAGCCGCTCGGGCTACGTCGGCCTGCACGGCGAGGACCTCCTGCTCGCGAACGACCAGTGGTTCCGCGGCATCAACATGCGCTATGGGCCCGACGGGCAGGTCTACCTCATCGATTGGTACGACAAGCAGGCCTGCCACTACGTCGCGGAGGACATCTGGAACCGCACCAACGGACGCCTGTATCGGGTGCGCTATGGCGCGGGGCGCGGCGCGTCGGTCGACCTCGGCGCGATGGACGAGGGGCAGTTGATCGAGCTGCAGGACCACGCCAACGACTGGTACGTGCGCACGGCGCGGCGTCTGCTGGGAGAGCGGGGCCTCAGCGAAGAGGGCCGCCTCGCGCTGCTCGCGGGGCTCTGGGACACCGACGCGCGCACGACGACGCGGCTGCGCAAGCTGTGGGCGCTGCACGTGGGCGGCGGCCTCGACCCGGGCACGCTGGCGCGCTGCCTCGATGACCAGGCCGCGGACGTCCGGGCGTGGGCGGTGCAGCTCGCGTGTGAGGACGGTGCGCCGACCCGGGGCG
>JAQBVH010000169.1 GCA_027623615.1 Planctomycetota bacterium
CTCTTGAACTCGGGGTGGTACTGCACGCCGATGAAGAACGGGTGCTCGGGCAGTTCGACGATCTCGACCAGGTCGCGCTCGGGGTTTCTGCCTGAGAGGACCATCGGCGAGGACGCGAAGACCTCGCGGTAGTCGTTGTTGAACTCGAACCGGTGGCGGTGGCGCTCGGAGATGTGCTCCTCGCCGTACAGCTTGTGGGCCATCGTGCCCGGCTCGAGCGCGCAGTCGTACGCGCCGAGGCGCATCGTGCCGCCCATCTCCACGTCCTCCTGATCCTCCATCAGGTTGATCACCGGGTGGGGGCTGTTCGCCGAGTGCTCGAGGGTGTGCGCACCGCCCAGGCCCAGGACGTTGCGGGCGTACTCGATCACCGCGCACTGCATGCCCAGGCAGATCCCGAAGAAGGGCACGCCGTTCTCCCGCGCCCATGTGATCGCGCGGATCTTGCCCTCCAGGCCACGCTCGCCGAAGCCGCCGGGAACGAGCAACCCATCGACGCCGTGCAGGACCTCGACGCCCTTGTCGAGCAGGTCCTCCGCGCGGATCTTGCGGACCTTGACCCGCACGTCGTTGGCTATGCCCGCGTGGCTGAAGGCCTCGTAGATCGACTTGTAGGCGTCGTGCAGCTCGATGTACTTGCCGACCACGCCGATCTCGACCTCCTCGGTGGTCTCCTTGATGCGCCCGAGCATGGCGATCCAATCGCGCAGGTCGGTGACCGGCTCGGGCGGCAGCTGCAGGCGCTCGGCGATGTGGCGGTCGAGGCCCTTGTGCACGAGGTCGACCGGGACCTCGTAGATCGAGAAGTCGACGTCGCGCTCCTCGATCACGTGCTCGCGGCGCACGTTGCAGAACAGGCTGATCTTCTGATGCATCTCCTCGGTCATCGGCAGCTCGGTGCGGCAGATCAGGATGTCCGGCTGGATGCCGATCTCGCGCAGCTTGCCGACCGACTGCTGGGTGGGCTTGGTCTTCAGCTCACCCGACGCCCGCAGGTAGGGCAACAGGGTGAGGTGCACGAACATCACGTCCTCGCGCGGCTTGTCGAGGGCGAACTGCCGCACCGCTTCGAGGAAGGGCAGGCTCTCGATGTCGCCGACCGTGCCGCCGATCTCGCTGAGCAGCACGTCGATGTCCCCCTCGACGCCGGCGTGCACGGCTTCCTTGATCGCGTCGGTGATGTGGGGGATGACCTGCACCGTGCTGCCCAGGTAGTCCCCGCGGCGTTCCTTCGCGATCACCGCCGAGTAGATCTTGCCGGTGGTGAAGTTCGAGTTCTTGGTCAGCTCGGCGTGGGTGAAGCGCTCGTAGTGCCCGAGGTCCAGGTCGGTCTCCGCGCCGTCGTTGGTGACGTAGACCTCGCCGTGCTGGAAGGGGCTCATCGTGCCGGGGTCCACGTTGATGTAGGGGTCCAGCTTCTGCATCCCGACCTTGAGACCGCGCTGCTCGAGGATCATGCCGATGGCTGCCGAGGTGAGGCCCTTGCCCAGGCTCGAGACCACCCCGCCCGTGATGAAGATGTGCTTGGTCATTGCGGAATTCCCCCCTGAGGGTTTGTCGTGCGGTGTTCGCTGTCTGCGCGCTCAACGCCGGTGCGTTGGACGAAGGCGCGGTAGTCCTCGAGCGTGTCGATCCCGCGTGGCGCACGGGCTGCGTCGAGGACACGCATGCGCCGGCCCGCCTCGAGCCAGCGCAGCTGTTCCAGGTTCTCGGTGCGCTCGAGCCGGCCGACGGGCAGGGCGCAGAAGGCCGCCAGGGCCTCGGGCCTGAAGGCGTACACGCCCACGTGCCGCAGGCCCGGCGCGACATCGTCGTCGCGGGCGTGGTCCGCGCAGGGGATCGCCGCGCGGCTGAAGTAGAGCGCGTCGCCCGCGTCGTCGCGCACGACCTTGACCACGCTCGCGGTCTCGAGCTCACCCTCCGCCAGGGGCGCCGCCAGGGTCGCGATCTCGACGTCCGCATCCTCGAAGGCGTCGACGAGTCGATCGAGGTCCGCGGGGTCGAGCTCCGGCTCATCGGCCTGCACGTTGACGACCACGTCCCAGCCTTCGCCGGTCAACTGCGCGGCCTCGTTCACGCGGTCCGTGCCGCTCGGATGATCGTCACGGGTCATCACGGCTTCATGGCCATGCTCGGTCACTGCTGCGAGGACCTCCGCGTCGTCGGTCGCCACGACCACGCGTGTGATGCGGGAGGCGCCGGTCACGGTCTCGGCGGTGTGCACGACCAGCGGGCGACCGGTCTCGGCGAGCAGCACCTTGCGCGCGAGGCGCGTGGAGCCGATGCGGGCGGGAAGGACGGCGAGAGCGCGCAGGGACTCGCCGGAGAGTCTCACTAGCGGCGCTCCCTGATGGGCACGCCGTCGTAGTCGAAGTCCTGCACGCCGCCGCGGGCGTACTGCTCGATCTTGCGGTGCACGTCGAGGAAGCCGTCGCGCGCCTTCTTGTACCGATTGGCCTCGGCGGGGGGCGAGGTGATGGACCAGCTGGGGTTGTAGTTCCAGTGGGACGCGTTCCCGCCGACGATCATCTCGAGCCCCGACGTGAGGCCGCTCGACCTCGCCGTCTCCCGCGGCGCAGGGCCGCTCTGGGCGTGCTCGCGGAACCCTTCCTGATCGAGGCCGCTGATGAGCCCATCCATGACCTCGTCAGGCAAGATCTTGGTCCAGAGGTCAACGTCCTCGGAGGAGTGGTAGGCGGCCCGACGCAGGTCGGCGTTCTCACCCTTGATCCCCATCTTCACCAGGTAGCCGTCGTTGACGATCGTCAACCGCACCCCGGAGCGGTAATCCCGGAAGGTCACGGAGACCGGCGAGGCGGCCGAGGTTCCGCGGGCGGAGCCGCCGGTGCTGGCGCAGCTCGGCAGCACGCCAAGGCAGCAATACAGGACCAGGCAAAGGAGGGGAAAACGCGTCATGGTGGACCGTCCGAGCGGCCGGGTCGCGGTCCATGTGACCAACGAAACGACGGCATCGCCTCCGGACCGTCAAACCCTAACGGCGCGGCACCCGATCTTCAAGGCCGACCGACGCCAAGGGCGCGCCCGGGGCCTCAATCGGGGATCGCGCGCCCGTCGTCGGGAAGGGCCATGGAGGGGTGGACCCGCAGGAAGAAGCGCCCCGCCTGGGTCAGGCCGTCCGCGCTCCAGCGCCAGCCGGCGAGTTCCTGGATGTCGGCCAGGTCTTCCCGGATCTCGGCCGGGTCGCCGACTCGCATGGGTTCCTCGTCACCGAAGCGCGCGCGCTCGAGCCGACCCGAGACCTGCTTGCTGCCGTCGGCCTCGACGTCGCGTAGGACTCCGCCGCACTCGTGGCCCTCGGCGAGTTCATTCCTGCAGTGGGAGCACTCCCAGTAGAAGGTCGCCATGTCGATCCACAGGAAGGCGGGCAGGTAGTCCCCGCGCCGGTAGGCGCCGCCCAGGGGCCGGAAGGGCTCGCGCCACCTGTCCCACCCGTCGGCGGCGATCACGAGGCGACTCTCGCGGATCAGGGTGCGCCCCTCCCAGGTGTTGGTCGGGATGACGCCCCAGGTCGGGCGCGCGTTCGAGACCCAGGAGTGCCGCTCGTCGTGGGAGGTCAGCCGCTCGACGAGCGAGTAGTCGGCCAGGCACGGCTTCTCGTTGTACCACCAGGTCGAGAGCCAGCCGTGGCCGTCCCCGTCCAGGGTCTCGTACGTGAAGCCGAGCATCCACATCTCCTCGCCGTGGGCCGGCTTGATCATGCGGATCGGCTCGGGCATGCCGAGCTCCCTCGAGAGGCGCTTGGCCGCATCCGCAGGCACGTCCTTCTGCCTGTCGAACAGCGTGCGCCGCTTCGGGTCGACGAACTCGTCCGCCTTGCGCTTCATCACGAGGACCGGTCCGAGGTCCTCGTACTCGCGGTCCCAGAAGACCGCCTCGAGCTGGAACCAGACGTTGACCACGTAGGCCAGTGACTCGTGTCCCTCCTGGGTCAGGATCGGCTGGTGTACGAGGAACCAGTCTTGCTCCTTGAGCACCGGGTAGACGTTGTTGCGCTGCTCGTCGCTCAGCCTCGCCCACGCGTCGATCTGGTGGCGCAGCTTGGTCAGCTCGAGGTCGGAGGAGGTGCGTAGGAAGATCGCCCAGTGGTAGGCGCTGGCGATGGCCGCGTCCTCCAGGTCGGGGTTGGCGTCCCGTTCCTCCGCGACGCGCGCCTCGACGTAATCGAGGGCTCGCCAGTAGCCGGCGAAGGCCTGCGTGTTGCGCGCGCGCTGGGCCTCGAGCCCCAGGTGGACGGAGGCGCCCAGGCCGAGGACGACCAGGGCCGGTCGCCAGAGCGCCGCGCCCCGTTGGCCGGCGATCCAGGCCAGCCCCCAACCCGCGATCGGTCCGAGGGCGGCGAGCAGGGGCAGGCAGAGCCGAAACTCCTTCGAGCCCTTCTGGTGCAGCAGCCAGACGAAGACGACCGTGGTCAACAGGATCATCGACGAGACCCAGGTGGCCTGCTTGACCGTCCGAACGAGCCCCGCGACCAGCCCGACCAGGATCGGGTAGACGAACAGCTGCGGCAGGTTGAGCAGGTACCAGCTCGCCGGCTGTATGGAGCGCAGGACGTAGTCCTTGTTCCAGCCCTCGGTGTCGGAGAAGCCGTAGTACCACTCGTACATGGCCTTGCCCTGCTCGACGAACCCGAGCTGGATCATGATCTTGCCGATCACGCCGAGCACGTTCTGGCCGAAGTACCCGAGCAGGCTGCCGCCCCAGATCCCGTAGACCAGCTTGTCGAGCACGATCTGGAAGGCGACGCAAGTGCCGATCCCGACCACCATGCCGCCCAGGGCGGGGAGGATCTTCCGGCGGTCGCGCAGGATCGCGAGCCCGATCATGGTCGCCGAGAGTGGCGCTGTCTTGTAGGCCATCAGCAGGGCCAGCCCGATCAGCAGGCCCGACCGCCGGCCGGTTCGGAAGCTGTGCTGGGGTTCGAGCAGGGCATACAGGGCGAGCGCCACCCCCAGGGACCCCGCCACGTCCGCCAGGGGCGAGACGCTGTACTGCAGGAACACCGGGTTCACGCCGACCACGAACGCGGCCAGCAGGCCCGTCGTGCGTCCGCCGAGGCGCTGGCCGAGCCGCGCGCAGGCGAACACGAGCCCCAGGCCGAGGGTCATCTGGATCAGGCGCACGAACCAGACCAGGCTCGTGTGGTCCTCGATGCCCAGCCAGTGGAAGACGGCGAAGAAGGGCACGAGCAGGGCCGAGAAGCCGAAGGAGCGGATCTGGCTGGAGTCGATCACCTCCTCGGAGCGCACGAAGGCGTGGGCGCGCTCCATGTACTCGACCGAGTCCGCGAGCTGATAGCCCTCGAGCCCGTACCAGGTCCACAGCTGCAGGCCGAAGGCCAGCAGGAGGATCAAGCGTAGAACGGGGTCCATCAGATGCAGGGATGACTCCTGCTCCTGGTCGGCGACCTTGGGCGCAGCGGGCGCCTCGCGCGAGACGAAGGGCACGCGCTCTTCCTCCGGGCTCGGCTCACGGTCCAGGTAAGTCCCGTCCGACATGTCCCCAGGTTACCGGGGTGTTGCCGTGGGGGGCGAGCGAGAGCCGGGACGTGCAGGGAAGGCTGGGCCGTTTTGGGGCGGAATCATTGAAGCGACCAGCCCCGGTCTCCATCCTCGACGGTCGGTAAGGGTGTGGGGGCGCACCCGCGATCGTCCCCAGGAGTCTGATCACGAGAAAGCCACGCGCGCGGATGGGCAAGGTCGAGAAGATCGTCGTTTTGAGCGTCCTGTTTGTGATCGTCCTGATCCTGGTCGTGTCCCTCGACACGGGCTCGGGAGGCAAGGACGTTCAGGCCGCCGACGGCAAGGACAAGCAGTCGCCGGCCAGCCGGGTGATCGACCCCGAGAACGGGGAGGTTGGTGACCGGGAGGACCCGGTCGTCCACACGCCTGGCTCCGCTGGTCCGTCGACCGAGGAGGTCGCCTCGACCCGGGGCAATCCGGAGGATCCGGTCAGCGCTGGGGACACGGAGGGCGACCCCGACAACACCGGCGGCCTCCTGCTGGCGATCAAGCGCGACAAGCCGGTCTACGAGGCGCCGGAGGCGCCCCTTCCGGAGTGGGACCTGATCACCCTGGGCGAGCTCGCCGACCACCTGTACGACGAGACGAACAAGGTCTACACGGCCAAGGCCGGGGACACCTTCGCGGCCCTGGCGAAGCGCTACTACGGCACCGAGAGCTACGAACGCCTGCTGCGGCGCGCGAACGAGGGCTACGACGAGCCCACCCTCGGGCAGCAGATCCTCGTGCCGACCCAATCCGACGGCATGGCCAACGAGCCGATGGTCGAGGCACTGCCCCCCGTCCCGGAGGGCGCCTCGACCTACACTGCCCTCGACGGCGAGAGCCTCTGGATCATCAGCAAGAAGCTGTACGGCAAGGGCCACCTCTGGCCCCGCATCTGGGACGCCAACAAGGGCCACCGCCTGGACAACCCGGACTTCGTGCCCGAGGGCGTGACGCTGATCATCCCCGCGGAGTAGCGCAAGGTCGCACCACGAGACCCGCCTACGCGTTTGCGTGGCGGGTCTTGTTCGTGTGGGAGGGCGCGTGGCGTCGGCTCTTGGGGGATGTTGGTTGAGGTCGGGCCCACCCTCGGCAACTTGACTTCGGGCGACCTTATGGCCTCCGCGACCCCAAGGGGGAGAGACGGTTCGGGTGGGTGAGACGGTTCGGCGTCGCCGACGGTCCGGGGGTCTGACCAGAGGCTTGGAGGGCCAGGACACGGGGGGGGAACGGCTGCGGCGAGGCTGGGCGCGCAGGCGAGATGGAAGGCTCGAGGGGGAGGTGCCAGCCGAGGGCGAAGTGCAGGCCGAGGGCGAAGTGCAGGCCGAGGGCGAGGTGCAAGCCGAGGGCGAGGTGCAAGCCGAGGGCGAGGTGCAAGCCGAGGGAGAGGTGAAAGCCGAGGGCGAGGTGCAAG
>JAQBVH010000170.1 GCA_027623615.1 Planctomycetota bacterium
TCCCCGAGCGCATGGCGACGGCCGCGTACCAGGAGCGTTATCCCTGCTACGTGCTCGCGCCCCAGTGCCCGGTCGGTCAGCGCTGGGTCGACATCCCCTGGGCCGCGAGGACGTTCGGTTCGCTGGACGGTGCGCCCTCCCCCGCCCTCAGCGCGGCGATCGAGGCCCTGCGCGAGACGGTGGCAGCCCACCCGATCGACCGCGAGCGCATCGCGTTGACCGGCCTGTCGATGGGCGGCTACGGCGCCTGGGACCTGGGCTCACGCCACCCCGAGTGGTTCAACGCCGTTGCGCCAATCTGCGGCGGCGCGGATGTCTCGCGCGCGAGCCGCTTCGCTGGGATGTCCCTCGAGGTCTGGCACGGAGACGCGGACGGTGCGATCCCCGTGGCGCGTTCGCGCGAGATGATCGCGGCGCTGAAGGAGCTGGGCCTCGCGCCCGCCTACCACGAGCTGCCCGGCGTGGGCCACGACGCGTGGGTGCAGGCCTACAACGAGGGCGGCGCCCTCGAGCTCATGCTCGCGGGCCCCCGCGACCTCGGCGCCCTGCAGCGCGGCGCGTCGCACCTGTTGGCTGCGGCGGTGGACGGGAAGGAGCGCATCGCGTTCCTCGGCGACTCGATCACCCAGGGTGGCAACGACAAGGGCGGCTACGTCGATCAGATCCGCGGGGTACTGAACGAGAGCGACGAGCCGGCGGCGGTCATCCCGGCTGGGATCAGCGGTCACAAGGTCCCCAACCTCCTGGCGCGCTACGAGAAGGACGTGATCGACGAGGGCGCGACGCTCGTCTTCATCTACATCGGCATCAACGACGTCTGGCACTCGACCAGCGGCAAGGGCACGGCGCCCGACGTGTTCGAGAAGGGCCTGCGCGAGCTCGTGCGAGAGCTGAAGGCCACCGGCGCCGACGTCGTGCTGGCCACGCCGAGCGTGATCGGCGAGGACGGCGAGGGAGACCTCGACAAGCTGCTCGAGGGCTACGCGGCGCTGACTCGCACGGTGGCCGAGCAGGAGGGCGCCACCCTCTGCGACCTGCGCCGCGCCTTCCGCGACTACCTGAAGACGTTCAACCCCGAGGGCGCCGACAAGGGCGTGCTGACCCGCGACGGAGTGCACCTGAACGCGGCGGGCAACACGTTCGTCGCCCTGCAAGCGGCACGCTCTCTGCGCGAGGCCGTGCTGGCGCGCGACCTCCCTCGATAGCGCTCGCTGTCCGCCCTGCGGTGTCAGACGCTCGGTGGTGGCCCCCCAACCACAAAGTGCCGCACCAGGCATGGTCTCGGGCCAGGGCGAGGCGCAGTCCCGCGACTTTGGTGCCCCAGGCCAGGTGTGGAGATGTTTGGTGCGGCACAACTTGGCGGCGTGGCAGCCGACGGGCGTCAGATGGGGTGAGAAGGCTGGCCCCCTGCGCAGTCATCGCGAACGGGCTGCAAGATGTCAGGGCGAATCTACCCCTTGACCTCTGGATTGTGCCCACACCAACCCTTGACGTCCGGCGCCGTCTCACAGATGACACCGCATGGCTGTTAGGACCTAGGCATCCTCGGCCAGGTGTCAGCGACCCGATATCCGCCCGGCCACGGATCTCCCGGATCGAGCGTGTGCTCATGCGTCCCCGTGATCCACGCGCGCCCCGTGATCGAGGGCACGATCGCTGCCCGCTCCCCCACCGTCGTGTCCTGCTCGACGCGGCCGAGGAACATCGAGTCGATCACCGAGCGCATCTCGAGCTCGTCGCCGACCTGCATTACCCCGCGCGCGCGCAGCACGGCCATGCGCGCCGAAAGACCGGTGCCCGTCGGTGATCGGTCGAGCTTGCCCGGGTCGATCACGACGGTGTTGCGCATCACGCGCCGGCCGCCCCGCTCAACGAGTGGGCCCGCGATTTGACAGAACGAGATGTGGCGCCAGTCCGCATTCGCCGGATGCTCGAAGCCGAGCTGCTCGTTCGCGGCGCGCGTGATGCGCGCACCAACGCGGGCCAGGTCGCCGGCCTCGTCGGGGACGATCGCGAAGCCCAGGTCCGCCGCGTCCACCATGACGAAGCTGTCGCCGCCGTAGGCGGTGTCGACGCGCAGGGTGCCAAGGCCCTCGACCTCCAATGAGGCGTCGAGCCGGGCCGCAAAGGAGGGTACGTTCGTCACCGTGATCGCCTGCGCCTTGCCGTCCCTGCACCGCGCGACGACCTCGACCAGCCCCCCCGGGGCCTCGAGGGTCAGCCGCGTCCGCGGCTCAGTCATCGGCACGCGCCCGGTTTCGAGCAGCACCGTGCTCACGCAGATCGAGTTCGAGCCGGACATGGGCGGCGTGTGCTCAGGCTCCATGATCAGGAACCCGAAGGCCGCGCGCGGGTCCTTCGGCGGCACGAGCAGGTTCACGTGCCTGAAGACTCCGCCACGCGGCTCGTTGAGCACGAAGTTGCGCAGGGTCTGATCCCGCGCGAGGAAGCGGGACTGCTCCCACAGGGTGTCCCCTGGCGGCGGGTCGACCCCGCCGACGATCACGTCACCGACCTCGCCCTCGGCGTGGCAGCTGACGACCTGGACGCTGCGCAGGCTCCTCATGGGTCTGGCGGGATCGAGCCGCGCCTCTAGCTCAGACGTCGCAGATCTCGACGGCGTGGGTCAGCGCCTTGACCTTGTCGCCGCGCGGACGGAACTCGTGCGACACGTAGCCCGTGTACCCCGTCTCCGCGATCGCCTCCATGATCGCCGGGTAGTACAGCTCCTGGGTCTCGTCGATGTTGCTGCGGCCCGGCACGCCAGCCGTGTGATAGTGGCCGAAGTGCTCGTGGTGATCGCGAATGGTCTGGATGATGTCGCCCTCCATGATCTGCGCGTGGTAGATGTCGTAGAGGACCTTGAACGCCGGCGAGCCGACCTTCTGCACGAGCTCGACGCCCCAGGGGCTGTTGTCGAGCATGTAGCCCTTGTGGTCGCGCTTGGAATTGAGCAGCTCCATCTGCAGGACCTGGCCATGCTCCTCCGCGTAGGGCGCGATCTGGCGCAGGGCCTCCGCGCAGTTCTCGAGCCCTTGCCGGTCGCTCAAACCCTCCTCGCGGTTGCCGGAGAACACGAGCACGTTCTCGTAGCCGTACTCGGCGTTGACGTCGATGCGGTGCTTGAGGACCTCGAAGTGCTGCTCGTGATGCTCCTTCTTGTTCAGCCCGCGCCCGATGCCGATGCCGCCCTCCATGGCCGGGGTCAGCGTGCAGACCAGGCCGTGCTCCTTGAGGATCGGGAAGTCGCTCGGCTGGACGACGTCGATGCCGTGCAGGCCGAGCGCCTTGCAGACCTTCGCCATCTCGGGCAGCGGGCCGCCGTAGCACCAGGCCACGCCGGCCTGACGGATGCGCCCCTTCTGGGGTCTGGCAGGCGCCGCGGGTGCCGGGTCCTGGGCGGCGGCGGCGGTTGCGGAGAGGGCGGCGGCGGCGATGGGCGCTTGCAGCAGCGCACGGCGGGAGAGGATTGAGGTCATGGCGGACCCAGTGTGCCCGGCCGGACCCATCCTCGCCATGCTCCCCTACTCGTCGTCCTTTGGTGCGCGGCGCGGGTCGAAAGCGGTCGCGGGGCGAGCCTGCACCCCGAGCTTCGGGTAGTCGAACCCGCTGGCCCGCGGCGCGTAGGGCGCGACGGGATCCACGTCGGCGTCGGCGCGCAGCCGGTCCTCGAGCTTCAGGCCCCAGTACACCGCGTTGACGGCCAGGCGCCGCATGCCCGCGCTCTCGAAGTCCTTGGCCGAACCCATCGTGGAGTGGAACACCCGGGCGGGCTTGCCCGAGGCCCCGGTCCAGGTCTTCACCCAGGCGACCGGCAGGGCGATCAGCTTGGTGTTCGGCCCGTCCGTCGGTTGGCGCCCGGTCAGGGGCTGCCCCATGACGAGGGCGGTGCAGCCCTCCGGCAGGGACTCGCCCTCGGGGTAGGTGCGGTACACGTCCGAGGGTCCCCACACATCAGCCACCCCGCGCACCACCGGGTGGTCCTTCTGCTCGGGGATCACGGTGCCGCGGGTCGAGTCCGCGTGCCAGCGCCCGTGGTGCCCGCGAAACGCGCCGCCGAGGACGTCGTCCCCGAAGCGGACCTGCTTGCCGTCGACCTGGTAGTCGAACTCGATGAAGGCGTGATTCGCCGTGCGGAACGTGATCAGCGGCTTGCCCGAGTCGAAGTAGGTGCGCAGCTGCGCTTGCTGCTCCTCCGGCAGGGTGATCAGTCGGGTGAAGAACACGAGCGCGTCCGCCGTCGCCAGGTGCTCGAGGCCCGGGATGTCGTGCTCGATGCCCTTCACCTCCCAGCGGATCTTGCGCGTGGGATCGACCAGCCCCTCGGGGTTGTGACCGAACAGCACCGTCGCGTGGAAGCCGTGCCGCTCCGCGAGCAGGTGCGCGAGCATCGGCAGCGACTCCTCGCTGCGGTACTCCTGATCCGCGGCGATGAGCACGACGTGCTTCCCGGCGCCCGGCCCCTCGCCGCCCTCGAACACGAGCCAGCGCGGGTCCTCGGGGACCGGGTGCGGAGTCTGGGCCGGGGCGGAGGACAGCAGGACGAGAGCGAGGAGGGCGCGCATGGCGGTCATTGTGCCCGACTCCCCCAGCCCGCGGCGTGGACGCCCGGGCAACCTCCCTCACTGGTCGTCGCGTAGCCCGTCGAACCAGTCCAGGGCGGCGCGCGGGTCGCCCTCGTGGCCGCCCGCGAACAGGGTGACTCGGGCCGGCCCGGCCTGGCGCCGGAGCAGCACCGGGCGCAGGCGTCGTTCGCTCCGCTCGGGTGCGCTGTCGAGGTCGGGCGAGGCCTCAAGGACCGCGATCGTGGCCTCGTCGAACGCCTCTCCCGGGAGGCCATTGGCGACCGCGAGCACGTTGAACGCGCGCAGGCTGTGGCCGACCGGCACCGAGCCGTCATGTCCGTCACGCAGGCCGGTGTTGATGTCGACGGCCAGGCCGCGCGCGGCGGCGAGGTGCGTGAGGGGCGAGCGCGCCGCGTACTCCGCGTCGATCGCCGCGCTCGCGCCGGGAGGACCACCGCAGGACCCCTCGAGGTCCCGCCAGTACTTCTGGCTCGCTGCGCTCGACTCCCGGTGCCAGCGGGCCAGGTCACTGATGGGCACCCACGAGGACACACCGGCCCAACGCTCCGGGTGACGTCCGGCGAGGATCAGGCCCATGTGCCCCCCGCCGCTCGCGCCGTGGACGAAGATCGGGCCGACGTCGAAGGTCTGCTCGAGGTGATCGATCAGGTCGAGCACGTCGCGCACCGCCTGCTCGGACGCGCAGGCCTCGGGCCGGCGGTTCGGGCCGCGGAAGTTCGGGGCCGCCAGGATCCAGCCGCGCGCGCCACAACCCTCGACGAGCTCGGGCACGAAGCTCTCCTGGCGCCAGTCGCTCGACCAGGTGTGCAGGTGGAGCAGCACGGGCACGCCGTCGCCGACCTCGGGGGGCAACCAGACGCGGCTCGGTTGCAGGGTCCCATCGACGCTGCTGACGAGCTCGAGCTCGCTCCAACCAGGTGCGAGCACGACCTGCGCATCGCTCCCGGTCGAGCGGCAGGCCCCCGCGATCAGACCCAGGACCAGCAGTCGACTCGTGGCGCGCATGACGCGCAGCCTATTGGAACTGGACGCTCAACCCGTCGGTGAAGTTCGACGTCGACGAGGGGTTGTGGTCCCGGTGCCAGCACTGGAAGAACCAGGTCTCTCCGGGCAGCGCCGCGGCCTGCACCGGCGGCGGCATCGCGTTCAGGTCGAGCGCAAGCAGCAGGCAGCCGCCGTCACCGCTCGAGGCCACCGCGGAGTTGTAGCGCCCGACCGTTCCGCCCAAACACAGGTTGCCCTGGCTCCCGCCGGGCATCGGCACGAAGGCGCTCGTCTGAGAGGTGAGGAAGTACCCGAACTCGCTCGTGGGCAGGTCCTCGGCGACCAGCGTCAGGTCGTTGTCAACCACCGCGTCGCTGCCGGCGCCGCGCAAGCTGGAGGGCCAGCCCGTGGAGTTCGGCACCGCCGGTCCGCAGTAGCTCAAGCCGACCGGCGCGGCGAACCACTTGGCCTGCAGGTAGTCCTCGACGGTCTGGCGCTCCGCGTCGCCGAGGACGCGGTCGTAGACCAGCACCTCGGCCAGGTCCCCGGTGAAGGCGCCGTGCACGGCGTTCAGATCGGAGTCGGCACCGACGCGGATGTTCAGGCTGTTGGTCGCGCTGGTCAGGCCCGGCGTCTGGAAGTTGGTGGCGTGGGTCTCGAGGTTCCCGTCGACGTACAGGCTCAGGTGCCCGGCCGCATAGTCGAAGGTCGCCGCGTACTGCTCGAGGGCGCCAAGGGCGATCGTGCCGCCCTCGATGCGCTGGAAGCCGTCCGTGTCCAGACGGCGCCCCGCCGCGCCGTAGTCACCCGAACCCGCGATCGAGGTCCCGAAGCCGTCGAACAGGTTCACGCCGGCGCGGGTCTGTCGGGAGTTCGCGCCGTTCGAGATCATGAACACGCGCTGGCCGCCGGTGTCGGTCGTGCTCGCCACGGCGAAGAGGGTCGCGCCCTCCACTGCGTTCAGCATGCCGAACGCGCCCGAGACCACGTCCATGTAGTCGTCGCCGTCGAAGCGCACGATCGAGCGGCCGTTCCATGCGCCTGCCACGACCTGCGGGCGACGCATGTTCAGGGTCTGCACCGCGTCGGCGCCGCCGCCGCTCCGATCGACCCACCTGGTGCCGGAGAGGAACGAGCCACCCTCCACCCCGTCCCCATCGGGATCGCTTCCATCGAGCCAGACGACGCACCCCGGCAGGTCCGCGGGATCACCCGCGATCGCGACGGCCGGGAGGAACAGGAAGAGGAGGAGAGGGCTGCGCATGGGAGGATTGTTCGGGAGAGGCACCAGTCGACCGCGACTGCCGCGGTCGGCCTAGCGGCTTGTCGGGACTGGCGCGCGCCCTGTTG
>JAQBVH010000171.1 GCA_027623615.1 Planctomycetota bacterium
GCCGCAGCTCTTGCACTGGATCGAGGGCCGCTTCTGGAGCGAGACCTTGCCCGACAGGACCGCACCCTGTTTTCCCAGGCCCTTCTGGGCCATCTGCAGGAGCTTCCAGATCTGTGGCGCCATCGGTGGCGCGTCCTTGGTCCCACCTGCCGGGAGGCCGAGGGCCTGGGCGCAGACCTCGCAGAGAGGCTGCTCCTCGACCTGATTCTCGGGATGATCAGGCCCGTGGAATTCGGTCACCTCGGTCACCCGGAGGGTGGCGGGGTTCTTGTTGCAACGCGGGCAAAGCATGGGGACTGGAGCCTCCTCTATAGGGCCGGTCCGGGGGCACGTCAATCACTGGGGTCGTGGAAGGCGCCCTCGGCCCGGTCCAGCAGGGAGGCCGTGATCTTGTGGCGGTCGAACAGGGCCTGGAGCTCCGCGCTGCCGGAGCGCTGGGCTTCGCGCCAAAGGTCCAGACTGGAGGCCCCCTCGGGAAGGGCGGCCAGCAGCTCGGCGAGGGCGCTGTCGGGGGCGAGCCTGCGCGGGTGCGGGGCCGTGCGATCGAGGGTCTTGCCGCTCAGCACGTTGCGCACGCCCATGGGCGCGAGCCCCGCACGTTCTGCGAGCGAGGCGTCGGCGCCGAGCAGCGCGAGGACCAGTTGCGCGGGGGAGATCGACGGCTCCTTCTTGGCGAAGGCCGCGCGGTTCGCGTGGGACAACGCGCTCTTGGCGTCCTCGCTGAAGCCACGGAAGATCGAGCCCTCTGGATCGAGGCCACCCGTGCCCGGCGTCGGCGCGATCGGCGTCGCGCCGAGGAGGCCTCGCAGCTCGTCGGGCAGCGCGGCGATCACCGCCGTCAACACGACGCCGGCCTCGACCTCCGACGCACTCGCTGCGATCGCGTTCTGGCGCGCGGCGCGCAGCGCATCGACCGCAGCGGCCGAGAAGGGCAGCGCGGCCTTCGACCCGACGACCATCACTCCGGGGCAGAGGGCGGCCAGCTCGAAGGACAGGGTCTCCGGGTCGGCGAAGGCGTGCGTGACCAGCTCGTAGGCGGCGCAGTCCTCGTCCCGCATGCAGGCGTCGAGCAGGTGCTCGGGCGTGACCTCGTCGGAGTGCAGGGCGAGGGCACGCTCACCCGCGGCGCTGCACAGCTTCACGAGGTGGGGGTGAACGCGGGTCAAGGCCGACGCGATCGCAGGGTGGTCGAGGTCGAGGCTCACAGGTCGAGGGCCGCGCGGAAGGCGAGGGCCCTTGCGCGGAAGTTGGGGTAGGCGTCGAAGCTGGCGCAGGCCGGGGAGAACAGCAGTGTGCCGCCCTCGGGGGTGAGGTCGAGGCCGCGGGCGGCGGCATCCTCGACCGAAGCGGCAACTTCGACCACCTCACCGAACGCGGCGACCAGTGCGGGTGCAGCCTTGCCGAAGGCGACGATGCGCGTCCCGCGGTCGCGTACGGCGGCGACCAGCCCGTCGAAGGGCAGACCCTCCTTCGACTGTCCGCCCATCAGCAGGGTGCAGGGACCGTCGATCGTCTCCAGGGCGGAGAGGGTGGAGTCCGGAGTGGTCGAGACGCCATTGTCGACCACGCGCACGCCACGCACCTCGCCGAGGGACTCCACCCGATGGGGGAGGCCCGACAGGTGCGGGATCGCGTCGGCCAGACGAGCGGGGTCCGCGCCCAGGCGCAGGGCGACCGCCAGCGCGACCAGGGTGTTGTCCCGTTGGAACCTCCCAGGCAGGGGCAGCCCACGCCAGAGGCCGAGCGGCTGGTTCTCGCAGACGAAGTGCTCTCCGTCGAGGCGAGTCGCGGCCCCCTCGCCGAAGCGCTCGGCCGCGAGAGGCTCGAAGGCTGGGTGATCCAGACGTGTCGGCAGCCAGAGGTGGGGACAGAGCTCCGCGATCCGAGCCTTGGCCGCCGCGTACCTATCGAAGTCGCCGTGGCGTTCGAGATGATCGACAGCGAGGGCGGTGACGACTGCGGCCTCCGCGCGCGGCAGGGGCGCGCAGGGCGTGGTGAGCGCTTCGAGTTGATAGGACGACAGCTCGACGACGCAGACCTCGTCCGCGCCCACGGCGCTGCCGAGCAAGGGCGCGCCGATGTTGCCGCCGGCGCGGGCCGCCATGCCGGCGTGCTCGAGGAGCTGCGCGAGCAGGTGCGTGGTCGAGCTCTTGCCGTGGGTCCCCGTGACGAGCACGAGCCGCGCGGGCGTCGTGCGCAGGAAGAGCTCGCCCTCCGAGGTCACGACCGCGCCGTCCGCGCGCGCCCGGGTCAACCAGGCGTTGTCCGGGCGCACGGCCGGGTTGGCGACGACGAGGGTCGCGCCCGTGAAGTCCGCGACCTCGTGGCGCCCGAGGACGTAGCGCAGGGAGAGCCCCTCGAGCTCGGCGATCGCGGGGGCCAGCGTGCCTTCGTCGCGCAGGTCGGTGACCGTCACGCGCGCGCCCTGCGCGCACAGCCAGCGCGCCGTGGCGACGCCGCCGCCGAACAGGCCCAGGCCCATCACGGTCACAGGCCGACCCGCCAGCGCAGGGGGGAAGCTCGCCGTCACGCCGGACCCTCGGCAGGGCTCGGGGCGCTCGGGGCGGCGAGGTTGGGTTGGTGGGTGCGGCGCATGATGGGAGGACCCTCGGATGCGCGGGCGGTTGGCCCCGCGCGTCGATCCTCGTGCCTGGCTCAGCGGCTTGCAAGCCCGGGGAACAAGCTCGGCGAACAAGCCGGCGAAGAGGCCGGCGAAGAGGCCCCTACGCAGCTAGGCCCGAGTGCGTGTGGTGGGGAGCGGCTACTGCCCGTCGCTCGCCTGGGGTTTGGCCTCGAGCGACCCACGCTCCGCCGCCCACAGGGCGCGCGCGCGGGTGAGGTAGCCCTCGATGGCCGGCGCGTCGCTGGACTCCTCGAGGGTGTCACGGACCAGCGGCACCTCGAAGGCGAACTCGTGGTCGATCCCCAGGGGCAGGATGACCTCGGTCAGGACATCCATCGGGAAGCGCGCGTACCAGGGCATCTCGAGGTCGACCACCTGGGACCAGGTGCGATGGCCGGGATGATAGATCGAGACGCGGCGCCTGCCTCCGTGGGTGAACTCGTGACGCAGCGGCGTCGTGCCGATGACCTCCTCGTCGAGGCGGACGAGCGCGCCCTCGGGCACGCTGTCGACGATCAGCGTGCGCTTGGTCCTGCAGCCAACCAACAGGGTGGCGATCAGGACGGAGGAGAGGATGGCGTGCGTCGGCTTCAGAGTGTCTCCAGCGAGGCGGGCGTGGCCCGCGCGCGAATCGTCATGCCTGGTGGGAGGTCTTGCAAGCCTGGTCGGCCGGAGCCGGTCCAGGAATCCGACGGGAACCCGCGCGAGGGCGTAGGCGGCCCCACCGGGGTCGCCTACCGCTACAGGCATCAGCGACGCCTCGTGGCTGCCCTGCCTATTCCACGGTGCGTTGGGCGTCCTGCTTCCGCGGGAGCGCGAGGGTGAGGTCACCGCCTGGGAGCCCCGCCGCGAGGAAGACGAGGGGACCGGACGGATCGCAGCGCACGCTGCGACGCCGCCGGGACGATCTGAGCTCGCCTCTCAGCTCGCCTTGCGGTGCTCGACCCGGCCCCGGACGAACGCGATCACCTCTGCGGCCAGGTCTTCCTCCAACCCGAGGCTCGCGACCGCGGGCCCCTCGAGGATCGCCAGCAACTCCTCGTCGCTCGCGCCCGGCGCCGCGTCCATCAGGGCGTTGGCCAGGAAGACGATGGCGACCGCAGGGTCGTTGGTGACATCGGTCAGCGGACCGTGGTGGAAGCTCACGGCGCGGCACACGGCCTCGGGCAGCCCCCAGCGGCTGACCACGTACGTTCCGACCTCGGCGTGGTCCACCTCGAAGGCTACGCGCTCGAGCTCGACGAGGTCCGAGCCTTCCTCGCGGGCGCGGCGGAGGACCTGCACGTACTCGTCGCCATAGGCGTCGACCAGGACCACCTTGCCGAGGTCGTGGAGCAGACCGAAGGTCGCGCAGTCCGAGGCGTCGAGCGCGCACCCGTAGGTGACCCGCCTGGCGAGAAACGCGCTCAGCTCCGACACCGCCTGCGAGTGCTCCCAGATGCGGCGCACGTCCTCGACCTCGTCCAGGTGCTCGTACGCCTGGAGCGCGCCCAGTTGAGTGACGATGTTGTTGATGACGCGGCTCCCGAGCACCGTGCACGCGTGCTCGGCGCTGAGGCAGCGACCGGACAGCCCGTAGAACGCGCTGTTGGCCATCTTGAGCACCTTCGCGAGGAGCGGCGCGTCCCCCGCGATCTCCTCCCCGATCTCGCGTGACCCGACGTCCGGTTCGCTGATCAGTCGCTGCAGGCGGACGACGACTTCAGGCAGGGTGGGTATGGAGAAGCCGCTGGGCAAGAGCTCGCGGATCTTGGATGAGGTCATGGGTACCGCTCTCGCAGTGGCCTCCCCTGGATCGGAGGTGCCGATTGGGTGGCATCGACCGCAGGACGTCCGATCCTTGAGGCTCCCGGCCCAGGCGGGCCCCAGGCGGGCCCCGGCGGGCCGTGGGGGCCGAGGACTGCCGCCGCAAGAGGAGCATCGGCCTCGCAGAAGTAGGGCCAATGGACCGGCCCAGAGTCCATGCCCCGAGCATGGAATGGCGGAGAGGGCGAGATTCGAACTCGCGGTCCAGTTACCCGGACACCACATTAGCAATGTGGCGCATTCAGCCGCTCTGCCACCTCTCCGCGCGGTACGGCGGGGGAAGATACTGCCCGTCGCGGGGGGTGGCAAGCGGCCATGGGGCCTCCGAGGGCGCTTCGTCGCCCAAAGGGAGGTGCAAAGGGGGGTCAAGAGCAGTTGCAGGCGCCCCCGAGTCCGTGGGAGCATGCGCGGCTCGCTGGGGGATGGCGAAGTCCCCCGTTGCCATGGAGCCCAACCCTCGACCTACTCGAACTGCCTGCGGCCAGGCGACCTTCCAACTCTGGATGGTCAACGTCGCCGTGGGCGCGGTCGTCGGCGCGGCCTGGCTCGGGCGCGTGCCCGCCGAGCTCTCGGCCTGGACCCGGGCCTACGTCGGCGTGGCCCTGCTCTCGAGCGTGGCGGTTCTGGCCCTCGTTCCGGGACTGCTCTTCCTCGTCATCCACCGGCGCACCAAGGAGCGCTGGCGCCTGGCGGGTGTCGTTCAGGCGCTGGTCGGGACCTTGTTCCTCGCCCTGCTCTACACGGACACCATCGTCCACAAGCTGCTCGGGTACCACTTCAACGGAGCGGTCCTGAACGTCGCCCTGAGCCCCGGCTCTGGGGACGCGGTCAACCTGGGTTGGACCGTGTGGGGGCCGGTGATCGTGACCCTGCTGCTCGGCACGTCGTTGCAGTACTTCGTCTGGCGCTCGGCCCTGGGGTGGATGCAGCGCCGCGAGGCTCTGGACCAGCGCGTGCCGCTGCTGCTCCAGCCGCGCGTGGTCTGCCTCGCCTTTCTCGTGCCAGCCTTCGGCATCGAGAAGAGCGTGTACGCGGCCGCCGACTTTCAGGGGGACTCCGAGCTGTTGATCGCCTCGAAGCGGCTGCCCCTCTATCCGCGCATCCGCCTCGGACGCATCCTCGATCCGGTAGGCACGAAGGTGCCCGCCCTCGAGTTGATGCCGCGCACCTCGGATCGGCTCGGCTACCCGCACGAGAAGCCGGTGCTGCCCGCGGACGGCGCGCGACCGAACCTGTTCCTGATGGTGCTCGACTCCTGGAGGCTCGACACCTTCAACGACGAGCTGACCCCCGCCCTGGCCGAGTTCGCCGCGGGCTCACGCCAGTTCACGAACCACATCTCCTCGGGCAACGACACGCGCTTCAGCCTCTTCTCGATGCTCTACGGCCTGCACGGGTCGTACTGGTTCAAGGTCGAGGAGAAGGGCAAGACCCCCGAGGCGTGTCCGCCCGCGTTGATCCAGGCCCTCACGGACGAGGGCTACGACATCCGCGTGTTCTCCGCCGCGTCGCTGAAGTTCCCGGCCTTCCGCAGCACGACCTGGGTCAGCCTGCCGGAAGAGAACATCGTCGACAGCTTCCAGCATCCCGACGGCAGACCCCGCTCGACGATCAGCTGGGAGAAGGACCAGTTCGTGGCGGAGGCCGTCCAGGACTGGCTCGACGAGCGCGAGGCGCGCGGCGATGGGCGGCCCTTCTTCTGCTTCGTGCTGCTCGACGGTCCGCACCAGCCGTACTTCAACCCGGGCGGCCCCTACCAGCCCTCGGTCCCGCGCCTCAACTATGTCGAGCTCGGTCGCGCGATCGAGGAGCCCGAGATCGACCCGCTGGCCGAAAAGCTCTGGAACACCTACCGCAACTGCGTGCTCCAGGCGGACCTGACGGCGGGCACGATGCTGGACGCCCTGTCGACCCGCGGAGTGCTGGACGAGACCGTGGTGATGGTGACCGGCGACCACGGTGAGGAGTTTGGTGAGAACGGCTACTGGGGACACACCAGCAACTTCTCGGACCAGCAGGTCCAGGTGCCCTTCTACCTCAAGGGCCCCGGCATCGAGCCGGGCATCGAGGACCGGCCGACCTCGCATCTCGACGTCTCCAACTCCCTGCTCGAACTGCTCGGTGCGGACCCCAGCCGACGCGCCGGGTACTCCCTGGGCGAGAGCCTGTTCGACCCGCTGCCGGTGCGAAACCGGGTCATCGCTGGCTGGAAGCACCTGGGGGTGGCCTGTGGCGCCGGTGAGATGATCGACATCGACTTGGGGCCCGTGCCCCACGAGCTCGAGGTCTACGACCACCGCTGGCAGCCCCTGGAGGGCGTTCCCGAGCGCTGCGCCGACCACGAGGCCACCCTGCGCCGGGTGGCCGACGAGTGCGCGCGCTTCCTGGCGCGTTAGGCGACCCCGATGGGGCCGCCTACGCCTCCCGCGGAGGCGTGAGTGTTGTTTGACGCCACACCTGACGGTGTGTCGACCGGAGCTTGCACC